>JAZKRQ010000027.1:0-23036 GCA_036628575.1 Halapricum sp. | reverse complement strand
GGCGAATGGCGCTCATACCTTCTCTTGGACTCGCTGCACAAAACCGACGTGTTTCATAGTGACTGCTGTAATAAACAAATATTCTGAATATTATTATCCTTATTTGTATTTAAGACACCCTCTTACCTTGTAGGTTAACCTCTTATTCACCCAGTTCTGACGAGGTGGCACATGAGTATGGATGGCACGCCCGGCGCGGGAGAGGGCACTCTCTCGGCGTCGGAGACGGATGTACGCTCGAACTGTGGCGTCGGGGTCGTGATGGACCTCGACGGGGACGGCGGTGAGGAAATAGTCCAGGACGGTCTCGACCTGCTTGCGAACCTCGAACACCGCGGCACGACCGGTGCGGAAGAGAACACCGGTGACGGGGCCGGCATCAAGATCCAGATCCCACACGAGTTCTTCGCCGCGGAGCTGGATGCGGAACTACCCGGTCCGGGCGAATACGCCGTGGGAACGTTCTTTCTCCCCCAGGACGAGGACGCCAGCGAGATCCTGAAAGACGTCGTCGAAGACCAGTTCGATGACGAAGGACTGGACGTACTGGCCTGGCGATCAGTCCCGACCGACAACGCTGGCCTCGGCACGACCGCCCTGGAGAACGAACCCGACGTCTGGCAGGTGTTCGTCGAGTCGACGACTGGGCAAACCGGCGAGGATTTCAGTCGCCAGCTGTACCTCGCTCGGCGCGTCGTCGAAACGTACGTCGAGGAGCATGACTTCGAGGGAGCGAGTCGATTCTACATCGTCGCTCTGGATCACAAGACCGTCGATTACAAGGGGCTGCTGAAGGCCGAGCAGCTCCCCGAATACTACCCCGATCTCACTGACGAACGGGTGAACTCGACGTTCGCGATGGTCCACGCCCGGTTCTCGACGAACACTCTCGGGGCCTGGCATCTCGCCCATCCCTACCGGCGGATCATCCACAACGGCGAGTTCAACACGATCCAGGGCAACGTCAACTGGATGCGTGCCAGGGAGACCGACCTGGCCAGCGACGCCTTCGACGATATCGAGAAGCTTCGACCGATCATCGACGACCCCGATCAATCGGACACCGCCAGCGTCGATAACGCGCTGGAACTGCTGCTGGAGTCGGGTCGGGACCTCCCCCACGCCCTCCGGATGTTGATTCCCGAAGCCTGGCGACACGAGGACAACGACCTCTCCGAGCAACGACAGGCGTTCTACGACTACCACGCCTCGCTGGTCGAGCCCTGGGACGGGCCAGCGCTGGTAGCCGCGACCGACGGTGAGCGCGTCGGCGCGGTGCTGGACCGGAACGGCCTCCGTCCCTGTCGGTACGACGTTCTCGAAGACAACACGCTGGTGATGGCCTCCGAGGCGGGGGCACTGGAATACGAGCCGAGTGAAATCCGCGAACGCGGCCGCCTACAGCCCGGCCAGTGTTTCCTCGCCGATCCCGAGGAGGGACGGGTCGTCCCCGACCAAGAGGTCTTCGATGGCCTCGTCGACGACAAATACGGCGAGTGGATCGACCGCGAGCAGGTCCGCCTCCCCGAGATCGTCGAAGGTGCCGAGCACGACCTCCGCCACAACCTGAAAAGATTGCGAAACTACCAGGCGCTGTACGGCTACACCTACGACGAGGTCGACCATCTTCTCGAACCGATGGCCGAGACGGGCAAGGATCCGATCGGTTCGATGGGCGACGACACGCCGCTGTCAGTGCTCGACGACCACAACCGGCCGCTCTTTAGCTACTTCAAACAGCTGTTCGCACAGGTGACGAACCCGCCGCTTGACTACATCCGCGAAGAGATCGTTACCTCCCTGGAAACCCGTCTCGGTAACCAGCGCAACCTCCTCGCGGAGACGCCCGACCACGCTCGCCAACTGATCGCGGACTCGCCGATTCTCACGGACAGAGAGGCCGAGGCGATCCGGGAGCTGGATGCTAACGGCATGTCCTCGACTGTCGTAGACATCACCTTCGACTCCGACACCGATCTCCGGACGGCCGTCGAGGACGCCCGTGCGGCCGCGACTGAGGCCGCCGAGAACGGGACGGACGTGATCGTGCTCTCCGATACGGCGGCGGGCTCGGACCGGCTTCCGATCCCGAGCCTGCTCGCAGTCGGCGGCATCCACCACCACCTCGTTCGCAACGGTCTGCGCAATCACGTCGGCCTGGTCGTCGAGTCGGCCGACCCCCGGACGGTCCATCACCACGCGACGCTGGTGGGTTACGGTGCGGACGCGATCAACCCCTACCTGGCTTACCAGACGATCGAGGACCTCGTCGCGGGTCCCGAGGGTGCGGATCTGGAAGCCGCTCTCCGGGCGTACGTCACTGCCCTGGAAAACGGGCTGCTGAAGACGATGTCGAAGATGGGGATCTCCACGGTCGAGAGCTACCAGGGTGCGCAGATCTTCGAGGCCGTCGGCCTCGCTTCCGACTTCGTCGAGGAGTACTTCGAGGGAACGACCACCCGGACGGAAGGCATCGGCATCGAGGATCTAGAGGACGACCTCCGGGCGCGCTACGGAGTCGCCTTCGATGAGGAGGTCGACATGAAACGGCAGGGTGAATACGAGTACCGTTCGGGCGGTATCCACCACCAGTGGAACCCAGAGACGACGGGTACGCTCCAGCAGGCAGTCAGGACCGGTGACTACGAGACCTACCAGGAGTTCGCCGAGGATATCAACGATCAGCAGGAGACCCTCCAGACCCTTCGCGGGTTGCTGGAGTTCGAGACCGACCAGCGGGAATCCGTCCCGATCGAGGCGGTCGAACCGGTCGAAGAGATCGTCGAGCGCTTCGAGTCGGCGGCAATCTCGCTGGGCTCTATCTCCCCGGAAGCTCACGAGACGCTGGCGATGGGGATGAACCGCCTGGGAGCCAGCTCCAACACTGGCGAGGGCGGCGAACCGCCCGAGCGCTTCCACACCGAGAAGGAATCGAAGACCAAGCAGGTGGCGTCGGGCCGGTTCGGCGTTACCTCGGCGTACCTCTCGGCCGCGGACGAACTCCAGATAAAGATGGCACAGGGATCGAAGCCGGGTGAGGGCGGTCACCTCCCGGGCAAGAAGGTCAACGAGATGATCGCACGGGTCCGCCACGCGACCCCTGGTGTCGCGCTCATCTCGCCGCCCCCGCTGCACGACATCTACTCCATCGAGGACCTCAAACAGCTGATCCACGACCTGAAGGCGTCCAATCCGGAGGCGGACATCAACGTCAAGCTCGTGGCCGAAGACGGAATCGGCACCATCGCCGCCGGGGTCGCGAAGGCCAACGCCGATGTGGTCCACATCTCAGGTCACTCCGGCGGGACCGGAGCCTCGCCCAAAACGTCGATCAAGAACGCAGGCCTGCCGTGGGAACTGGGACTTGCAGAGGCGAACCGTATGCTCCGGGCGACGGGCCTCCGGTCACGCATCAAGGTCACGACAGACGGCGGCATGAAGACCGGTCGGGACGTTGCCGTGGCAGCCCTGCTGGGTGCCGAGGGCTACGTCTTCGGGACGGCAAACCTGGTCACCAGCGGCTGCGTGATGGCCCGCCAGTGCCACGAGAACACCTGTCCGGTCGGTGTCGCGACCCAGAAGGAGAAACTCCGGGAACGGTTCCCCGGCCAGCCCGAGCACGTCATCAACTACATGACGTTCATCGCCCAGGAACTCCGGGAGATCATGGCCGAACTCGGCTTCACCGAACTGGACGAGATGATCGGCCGGGTCGACCTGCTCTCCCAGCGGGCAGATGTCGACCACCCCAAAGCACAGAAACTCGACCTCTCGTCGATCACCGAGCCGCCAGCCGGCGACGACGGCCGAATCAAGACCCGTGAGCAGAACCACGATGTCGACGAGCAACTCGACTGGGACCTCCTGGAGGAGATCGGTGACGCCGTCGAGACGAGCGATCCGGTCACCGTCGAGAGCGAGATAGACAACGTTGACCGGGCGGTCGGGGCGACGCTCTCGAACCGGATCTCCGAAGAACACGGGGCCGACGGACTGGCCGACGACACGATCCGGATCGACTTCGACGGGACGGCCGGCCAGAGCTTCGGCGCGTTCCTCGCGGGCGGGATCACCATGGAGCTGACGGGAACCGGAAACGACTACGTGGGCAAGGGGCTGTCGGGCGGGAAGCTGGTCGTCCACACCCCTGAGGAGGCGTCATACGAACCGAGCGAGAACGTAGTCGTCGGCAACGTGGCTCTCTACGGCGCGACGGGCGGGGAGGCGTATATCAACGGCCAGGCCGGCGAACGCTTCGCCGTTCGCAACTCGGGAGTCAAAGGTGTCGTCGAAGGCGTCGGTGATCACGGTTGTGAGTACATGACCGGCGGCGCGATCGCCGTGCTCGGCGAGACCGGCAAGAACTTCGCCGCCGGGATGAGCGGCGGCGTCGCGTACGTCCGCGACCCAGGCGGGGAGTTCGCCGAGAAGGTAAATACCCATATGGTTACCCTCTCGGCGGATCTGGACCCCGTCGACCGTCGAATGCTCAAGCGGCTCGTCGAGAACCACGCCGCCTACACCGACTCCGAACGCGCAAATGAGCTACTAGACGACTGGGAGACGGCCGTCTCCGAGTTCGTCCGCGTGCTCCCGGACGCGTACGCGGAAGTGATCGAGGAACGGGCCGACGACGACGTTCGTACCGAACTACCGAGCCCTGCTGTCCCCGACGCGAGCGGCAACCGCGGCGATTTCCCGGCCTCGTCCGACGACTGATAGTGACTGCTGTAACTATGTACCGGTACGATCGTCCGACTGCGGGCGGTCGATGTGGCATTGACTTACAGCAGTCACTATGAGAGATCGAGGTGCCTCGTCCGAACACCTCCGTCTGCCAGACGAAAAATGAGAGGATAGTTAACATTACACAGAGATGATGGAGAGTCGTTCGTTATCGGAAACGTGCCCGACACGGATCGGACGTCAGCCCCAGTCGCGGCCGATAAGGGTTTCTTCCTCCTGTAACTGTGAAGAAGTCGATCATAATGTTTTTAGATGACGTGGCAGACATGGTATGCGTACGTATGGAGATCCCAGTGCCGGCCCGGCGACGCCGCTCGGACGCAGTCAGGCTGTCAGGGGCCGAGAGTGGGAGCGACCCCGCGACCGTGGCCGCCCTGTACTGGGATGCTTCATCGTGTTCAGGCAATCATGAAACGAAGAGAGTACCTCACAGGACTGGCAGGAGTCGGCACACTATCGGCGGCAGGCGGGCAGGTAGGCGCCGAATCGGACGTCCGACGACTGTCGCTTTCCGGCGCAGTCGGCGACGATACGCATCATCCGGGCCCGCCGCGGTTCGGACACGTCGGTGAGACGTTCTACGACAGGCCGTTCACCGACTTCAGCAACGATCACGCCGGCGGGAAGGATCGCGACAGTTTCGGCCCGCGGATCAAGGGGACGCCCCAACAGGACCCAGACAACTATAGCCCCGACGACTTCTCGTGGTCGATCGTCGATGCTCCCGAGGGTAGTTCGGCAGCCCTGGAGTATCGACCGCCAGACAACGACATTGAACAGTACGACCACGGTCAGGACAACGTCGCCGAGTTCGCGCCGGACGTGCCCGGCCAGTACGTGTTCGAACTCGAGGCCCCCGACGGGACTCACCAGCAGATCCTGCACATCTTCCCCGAAGACGAGGGCGACGGTGGTCCGCCGCGGATCTCCCTGGACGGCCACTACGACGGCGACGCCGGAGAATTCGTTGTCGAATCCAACCCAAAACTGGCACCCGATAGCTCGCAGACGGACGCGGACGTCGTCGTCGAGTGGATCGCCGACAACCGCGATTCCCTCGACACCGAGGACATCGAGATCGACGAGGAGACCTGGGCCGCACGCATCCCCGAAAGCGCGCTAGACGGTACAGCACGCCTGCACGCGGCCCCCTACGACGGGGCGAAGGCCGGCTACAGCGACTCGGTCGTCCTCAATCTCGACGAGCAGTCCGTCGAGAACCCCACCCATCCGCCCGAGTGGATCGAAGAGGGGATCATGTACGAGATCTTCCCGCGATCGTTCGAAGGGACGCCGAAAGAGGGTGAGTGGCCCTTCGAGAACTCCAACGCACACTTCAGCGCCTTCGAGGACCGGCTCGACTACCTCGAATCGCTGAACGTCGACGTTCTCTGGTTCACACCGATCGTCCCCTCCGAAAGTGGCAACTGGAAGCCCCAGGCGTATCTCCGGGGCGACGAGCGCGACCGCTTCCGGTTCGTCGGCGGCGGCCCACACGGCTACGACGCCCTCTCGTACACGGAGATCGCGGAAGACTTGGGATCCGAGTACTCCGTCCAGGACTACTACAACGAGCCGTACCCCTGGGAAGACGGCTACGATCCGGAGAATAACCTCCGTGAGGCCGCCCGCCAGAACGCTATGGAGGAGTTCCAGAGCTTCGTCGAGGCGGCCCACGAACGGGACATCCGGATCTGTTTCGACTTCGTGATCAACCACGGTGGCCGTCACCACCCGATGTTCCAGGACACGATCGAGTCCGAGAGTGACTTCCGTCCCAGCGGGTGGACCTACAATGGTATCGAGTCGTACGACTCCGACTCGAAGTACTTCGACTGGTTCAACCGGAAGGCCGAACCGAACATGACTGACGACGGCGAGCAGATCGTCGACCCAGAACCCGCCGCTACCGGCTTCGCGGGACTGCGAGTCATGCCCGAGTGGAACTACAACAACGTCGCGTTGCGGGAACACATCCTCGCAGCGGCGGATTACCTCTCGGGAGAGGTGGGAATCGACGCGTTCCGATGTGACATCGCCTATGGGGTTCCCCACGACTTCTGGAAGGAGATCCGGGACGTCGTTCGGGCAAACGACAGCGACTTTATGACGCTCGACGAGACGATTCCGAACGACCCGGACTTCGCCGAGAACGAGTTCGGCCTTCACTTCGACACGTCGGACTTCATGGCCGGTGCCGGCCACGGCGTCGTCAACGGTGGCGACCCGATGCAGCTGTACGACGCGGTCGCCAAACGCGAGAAAGAGGGGTGGCCGGACCACTCGCGGATCCTCAACTCCACGGAGAACCACGACGAGCAGCGTCTCTACAAGATCGCCCGTGACGGCTCCCGTGATGACCCCGCGAAGGCTCAGCGTGCAGTCTGGGCGGCCGGCGTCGTCCTGCCCGGCGTCCCGTTCATCTACTATGGCCAGGAACGGCTCATCACCGAATACGGGACGACTCGCTACGACTACGACGGCTCCGGCGAGGACAACCGCGCCGGCGACGTCGGTCCTAACACCTACAAGCGGGCGTTCATGAACTGGGACGAGACCGACGAGGAGCACCTGGAGTTCTACCGGAAAGTCACCCAGCTGTACAAGGATCACGACATTCTCAAACCCCATGCCGACGCCCAGAAGACGTGGTTCAATTCGGACGACAGCGTGCTGGTGTTCGGCCGGTCGATGGAGACCGACGACGGCGAGCAGAAGGTCGTCGTCATGGTCCACTTCGACCCCGGCACGGCGCAGGTCGATCTGCTACCCGGGAGCGAGACGACGGACCTGGTCAGCGGGGACGACATCGGCGTCGGCTCCGACGGTCAGGCAGTCTCCGTCGAGTTCGAGACGCTGGCGATGGTCGAGACCGACACGCTGTTCGCCGTCGGTAATCAGATCGCCGAACTCTCCGAAGAAACGGGCGACGACTACGGTCCCGGCTCCTACGAGTACCCGACTGGCGACGCCTATGAGGACGGCGCATTCGACATCTCGGCTGCGACGGTCCACACCACCGCCGACGGGGTCCAGTTCCGAATCGCCGTCGACGGCAACCTCTCGAATCCCGAGGGTTACGACGGCGGCATCACGGCTCAGCACCTGCAGTTCTACATGCGCGATCCCGAGGCCGAGGACGGTGCGACCGAGGGTCGGGCCGGAACGAACGTCACTTTCGAGGACCCCTACCAGTACCGCCTGATCGCCGACGGCGAGAACGGGGCTCGCGTCGAGGACTACGAAGGGAACGTCGTGACCGAAGGATCGCTCACGGCCAACCCAGTCGCCGACGAAATCGTCGTCGAGATGCCCAAGGACGCTCTCGAAGGATCGATCCGGTCGTACTACGTCGCCCCGCTCATGCTCGGGTACCATCCCGACGGGGAAGGCGGCGTCATGCCAGTACAGTCGGAAGCCAGTGCACAGGCCTTCGGCGACACCGAACCGCCCGAGGGCGTCGACCCCGCCGAGATGGCCCCCCGGGTCATCGACATGGTCGCCCCCGAGACCGCGGATCAGACCGAGGCGCTCGCCTATACTGCCGAGGAAACCGCGACGCTACCGTACACGTCGCTAGCAAGCGAGTTCGCCCGCATCGGACAGGCTGTTGACGAAGAAGGTGACGACCACGGTCCGGGCAACTTCCAGTACCCGTCCGGTCCGGAAAGCGAGCACTACGAGGGTATGTGGGATGTCACGGGTGTTCAGGTCTATGAGAGTCGATCCCGGGTCAAGTTCGAGTACACCTTCGCCAGCGAGATCCAGAACGTCTGGGGCCTCAACGGGATGTCCCAGCAGTTCCCGCAGATCTACATCCGCGATCCCGAAGCCGAAGACCTCCCGTCCACCACGGAAGGTCGCGAAGGGTTGAACGTGAACTTCGCCGAGCCGTATCACTACCGCGTGATCGTCCACGGCGAAGGTACTCAGCAGGTCGAGAACGCCGACGGCGAGGCCGTCTCGACGGACGTGAACCTCTCCGTCCAGGGTAATACCGTCTCCATCGACCTGCCGATGAGCGCAATCGGCGGCTCGCCGGAGGGCAAGCAGATCGCGTCGCTGGTTGCGCCGTACGACGGATTCGGGACCGGCGGCGTCCGCCAGAACTTCGCTTCCCAGCCCGGCGACTACACTATCGGGACCAGCGGCGAGCCGACCGAAACCGCGCCGCACGTCATGGATATGATCACGCCCGCCGGCGTCAGTCAGGCCGCGGCACTGGCGTACACCGAATCCTCGAAGGCGCAGATCCCGCTTGCGACCTGGGAGGGCGCGTACGTCCAGACCAGTGAGCTCACGATCGATGATCCGGAGGGCGACGACAACGGCCCCGGATCCTACACGTATCCCACCAGCGACCAGATCCCCGAGGGGTGTCTGGACGTGACGCAGGTCGATATCGAAGACACGACCTCCAGCTGGGACTTCACTGTCCACATCGCCGGATCTGTCGCGAACCCGTGGAGCTACAACGACGGGTTCAGCCCACAGCTGTTCCAGCTGTACTTCCGGGACCCCAACGCCGGCGACGACGTGCCCACTGCGTCCGGTGGACGCACCGGTATGACATCGAGTTTCCAGGAGAACTACCACTACCGCGTCTACGTAGACGGCAACTCGCAGATGCTCGAGAACGCGAACGGCGACGTTCTCGCCGAGGACTTCGAGACGGAAGCCGATCAGGACGCGAATACGATCAGCTTCAGCGTTCCGAAGGCCAGCTTCGACACCAACAGCATCAAGCAGATGAAGATGACAATGCTGGTGTTCAGCCAGGACGGCTTCGGCGAAGGCGGTATCCGCCAGAACTTCAGTACCGAGGCATCCGAATGGGCCTTCGGTGGTGTGGAAGGAGACGCCGTCCAGAACGCGCCGCGCGTGGTCGACATCGTCGGTCCCGACGAGGTCGTCGACCAGGGGAGCGCGCTCTCCTACGGTGCTGACTCCAGGGCACTCATCCCGCTGTATAGCGCCGATGCACTAGTCACGGGTGAGGGTGCTGGTGGCACCGGTATCCAGGCCATCGCTGCACCCGGTCCCGAACTGTTCGGTACCACTGAAGGCACGCTTGACGCCTCGAAATCGTCTGACCCCAACGACCAGGAACTGTCCTTCCAGTGGGAACAGATCGGCGGCCCCGACACCGAGTTGTCGGACGCCGATACAGCCAAACCGACGTTCGTCGCGCCTGACGTCGACGAGGAGTCGACCCTCGAATTCGAGGTCACCGTCACCAACGAGGACGGCGATTCCACAACGGCGACGACGAGCGCTACGGTCATCCCGCAGTCGGCAAACGACGCGCCGATCGCCGACGCCGGTGAGGACCAGACGGCCGAACCGGGCACTGTCGTCTCGCTGCAGGCGACCAACTCCGAAGATCCCAACGGCGGGACTCTGTCCTTCCAGTGGGAACAGACCAGCGGTCCCGAGGTGTCCCTCGGCGGTGCCGACAGCGTCGGCCCGGCCTTCCAGGCCCCCGAGGTCGACGAAGAGACGACACTGACCTTCCAGGTTACCGTCTCCGACGGCCAGGGCAAGACCGCTACCGACACCATCAACGTCACCGTCCAGCCCGAAACCGACGGGATGACGACTACGACGGATGGCGAGACGACGACAGAGACCGAGGGCGGCGAGACGACGACAGACACCGGCGACGGTGACGGCCCCGGCTTCGGTATCGTGAGCGGTGCGCTCGGTACTGCCGGCGGTGTCGCGTACGCAGCCAAGTCGCTGCTCGCTGACGACGAGCCCGCAGCCGACGAAGAAGAGTAACTCGCGCGGTTCCGACGACTGGTTTTTCTTTTTCCGCGCCGATCAGCCGAGTTGCTCGGCCACGATCGCGTCGATTTCGTCGAGGAATTGTTCCTCCTGACCGGACGGGATAGTCGCCCCGGCAGCGACGTCGTGACCGCCACCGTCGCCACCGACGGCACGTGATGCCTCGCGCATGACGACCGACAGGTCGAGGCCGTTCCCGACGAGGACGCCCGTCCCTCGTGCGGAAACCTTCAGTTCCTCGTCGTTCTTGCGTGCGAAGGCGACAATCGGTTTCGACCGGGAAACACCCTCGGCACCGAGTGCCATCCCGGCGACGATACCGACAATCGTCTCCCGGATGCGCTCGCCTGCATCGAAGTACTGGATGTGGTCTCGCTGATTGACACCTTCCTGGGTGACCCACTCGATGCCCTCCGAGAGGTTCCGACGGTGGTTCGCGAGCAGTCGACGGGCGCGTTCCAGTGGGTCGCCGCGCTCGCCCAGACACACAGCCAGGCCGACGTCGGCTCTTTCATATCGCGCTGTAGCGTTTAAGAGCGTGGAGAACTCGCTTGCGTCTCGCAGTTCGGTCCCTTCAGGTTCGGCCGGGAACGTGTAGGTCGTCGCCACGAGCTGGTCGATCTTCTCGGCAGGGACGCCACGCTTGAGAGCACGCTGGACGAGAGCGCTCGCGACAGTCCGTTTCTCCTCGGGGGTGAGATCGACCCACCGTCGCCAGTCGTCGCCGCTCCGTAAGTCGAGCCCGAGGTCGCTCAGGAAGGCGATTGCCCCCGATTCGTCATTGGAGATGCCGGGGATGTGGACATCGCTGGCGTATTCGAGGAGCTTCGGGAGCGGGCGGGTCTGTTTGCCATACAGCGCAAGGTCCCGGGCTTCGGAGACGACACCGGCCTCTACCCCTTCCGCGACGATCGCTTCGTTGGCCCCAACGAGTTCCCCGCCCGCCGCCTGCATATCGCCGACCGCGCCGACCACGGCGAGAGCGGCCAGGTCCGCGTTCACCTCGCCACCCAGCGCACGCGCGAGGACGTAACTCGCGCCGGCTCCGGACAACTCAGAGGCACCATCGATCCCCTCTAACAACGGGTTGAGGTGCCACTCGAAGTCGGCGTATCCGTCCGCGTCCTCGATGACCGCGGCACAGTCCTCGGCGTCCGCGGGCTGGTGATGATCAGCGATCACTGCCTCGAAATCGCCGTCGGCGATATGCCGGCTGATCGCGTCGAGCTGTCCGCTGCCGAAGTCAGTGAAAAGCACCGTTTCGAAGTCTCTGGCCACTATCGAGGCGATCTCAGTATCGTCAAGCTGGTTCTTGAAGACGACCTCGTGTGTGATGCCGGCACGTTCCAGTGCCGTCGAGGCGATCGCCGCACTGGTCAATCCGTCGGCGTCGATGTGTGACGCCAGGAGGATCCGATCGGCCTCCCGGAGCCGCGCCGCGGCGGCCTCCGCGCGCTCGTCGAGTTCCGGTACCGGTCCCATCGTCAGGAGGTTGGGCGGAACCGAATAAAAACGTCCGGACCTGGTGTACACGATATATTGCTATACCAAATCCGGGGTCGTCGACGAAAACGCTCAGCGGTCCTCAAGCACCGTCTCGGCGGTCCGCCGGGCGTGTCGAAGTCGACCGGGTACGCCGGCCCGTGCAGTGTAGTTCGCACAGACGTGGACGCCCTCGGGGAAGGTTGTCTCGTCCAGTGCGTTCCAGCTGGCGTCGTAGGCGGGCATTCCCGGCTCCCAGCGGGCGACGTGCAACGGTTCGGTGGAGAATCCGGTGATCGACTCGAACTCGTTGGCGGCGAGTTCGCCCAGCCGCTCGTTACTCTCCTCGACTAACTCGGGTGAGCGCGATCCGCCGAGGTAGCTGGTGAAGACGCCGTCACGGTCGAGCATACTGTGGTTCCAGGTCATTCCCAGCGTCTCGTAGCCCTCCCCGTCGAGTATCTGGCAGCCGTGACCCTGCCGCCCGTAGTTCGATTCGAGATGGACTACGGCCAGCGGATTGTACGTCAGGTTGCCGAGCATGCCCGAAAGATTGGCGTCGAGAGGTTCGAGTATCTTCGCCGTGACCGGTGCTGACGTCGTCACGACTACCTGATCGACGGTCGTCGTCCCCGAGTCGGTCTCGATCTCGAACCCGTCCCCGGCCTCCCTGACGGCCTCCACCGGCGTCTCGAAGTTGATCGAATCGGGGTACCGGTCTGCGATCGCCTTGGGAAGTTCCTGAAGCCCGTCCTCGAAGGAGACGATCGGGGGGATGTCGACTCCTTCGATGAGCTTTCGGGCGATCGCCAGCAGGATCGACCGGTCGATGCCACGCTTGCGAAGGGCCTTCCCCACGGAATGGCGCACCAGCATCTCGTCCGCGTTCGCGCCGTACAGTCCGGTATACAGGGGCGAGAACAGCGTCCGAGCAGCCTCGCGACCGAACTTCCGCGAGAAGAATTCCTCGACGGTCTCGTCTGGTTCCGGTGGGCCGGTAAGCGGCTCGGCCAGGATTCGGGCCTTCCCGGGCCAGGAAAGCAGATCCGTCGTGATCGCCTCGCGGATCGACAGCGGCGCGACCCGGAGTTTCCCGTCCCGGAGAACGAACAGAGGTTGGTCGTCGTGGCCCTCGAAACGCTGGTCACGGAGTCCGAACTCCGCGATCCAGTCTTCGATCAGTTTCGACCCGCGGAGTCGCTGCGGGCCGAGTTCGAGGACGTGGCCATTGACTGCCCTCGTCCGGACGATCCCGCCCGGCTCGGCCGTCGCCTCGAATGTCTCGACGGTCGCTCCGCGTTCGCGTAGTTCGTGTGTCGTTGCCAGTCCGGAGATCCCTGCGCCGATTACACCGATATTCATGGATAGTAGGATACGGTCGATATCCGACCGCAACGTTCGTGTTCGATCGTCCGTCCTCGACACGTATCGGTGTGTCGAGACAAGTTTACCGACGATAGAACCAGTCGTAGCCGACCATCAGCAGCACGAATACAGCAATCCCAGCCGGCGCGATCGCTCGTTGTGGCGGGAGACCGATCCGGTTCACGAGCACGCCGAGAAGTGCGACAATCAACATGCCGGCGACCAGCGCCGTGGGCGAGTCGGTGAGTCGATCGAGCAGCGTCGAGTCGACCATACCGACGCTGAGGACCAGGAGGGCAAAAACGCGTCGTCAGTTCCGGTCGGCTGGCGTCACCCGCTCGACGACTGCGCGGGCCAACGCCTCGAAGTCGGCCGACTCCGGCACCACGTCGACCTCGATGCCCCGAGCTACGGCAGTCTCCCGAGTCGGCGGGCCGATAGTACCTACGACGGCATCGTTCAAACCCACGACGACCTCGTCCTCGATACCGCGTTCCTCGGCAGCCTCGAGGAAGTTCTCGACCGTCAGCGAAGAGGTGAACACCGCCCCATCGAGGTCGCCGTCCGCGGCGATCCGGGCCGATTCACCGGAACCGTTCGGACGAACCAGTCGGTAGAGGACAGTCTCGTGGACGTACGCGCCGGCCTCGAACAGACCCTCGATCAGGACCGAGCTACCATGATCACTCCGGGCTACCTCGACGCGATCGCCGTCGACACAACCTTCGAGGGCATCCACGAGTCCGGCGGAGGTGTACGTCTCGGGGATGATATCGACGGCGTAGCCTGCTTCCCGAAGCGCGTCGGCCGTGGCCGGACCGATAGCACACAGAGTCGCGCCCCCCGCAGTCCAACCGGCCTCGTCGACGAGTTCGACGCCGGTCTTGCTCGTGAAGACAACGAACGTCGCGTCCGTCCTTGGAGTGGTCCCCGAGGGCCTGATTTCGAGCATCGAGTCGACAACGGGAGACGCACCGAGCCCTTCGAGCAGTTCGGCAGCCTCGGCGAGTCGTTCGTCATCGGGACGGAACACTGCCACCCGGGGAACGTCCGTCTCAGTCATCGTCGTCGACCGCCTGATCGATCAGCTCTGCCGCGCCCTGTTCGCGCAGGTCCTCGGCGAACTCCCGTGCCGCCTCGGGGTGACGGTGGACCGGCAAATCCCGGGTGGCCGAGACTTCCTCAGTGCCGTCGCGACTCAGTACGCGTGCGACCGTTCTGACAGTACTTCCCTGCAGCGCCGCGTGGACACCGATCGGTGCGATACAGCCGCCGCCCAGTGTCGCCAGCACCGTCCGCTCGACAGTCGTCGCGACCCGCGTCGGCGGATGATCGATCGCCTCGTTGATTTCGGTCGCCGTCTCGCCATCCAGGGCGGTGACCGCGATCGTTCCCTGCCCAGGAGCGGGCACAAACCGCTCGGGATCGAGTTCCACAGTCTGAACGTGGTGTCGCAGGCCGATCCGGTCCAGCCCGGCTGCCGCCAGCACGATCGCGTCGAACTCGGTCTCGACGTCGCGTTCGAGCGCGAGCCGCTCGATCTCGGCAAGGCCCTCGAACCACTTCTCGACCGTGCGGTCGTAGGGATGTTCGTAGTCCTGGTCGTCGACTTTCTCCTTGCGCTCTTTCTCGGCCTCGCTACGCGCCTCGTGTTCGCGCTGGAGATCGGGTGCGAGGAGCTTCTGGACCCGCGTATCGACGTTTCCCCGGAGCGGTTCGATATTCAGATCCGGCCGTTCAGCCCGCAATTGGGCACCGCGTCGGAGGCTGGACGTGCCGACGGTCGCCCCTTCCGGGAGGTCATCGAGGGTCTGCCCGTCGGGCGTCACGAGGAGGTCACCGGCCGCGGCCCGGTCGGGAACGCCGGCAACGACCAGCTCGTCGGGTTGGTCGGTCGGTACGTCCTTCAGCGAGTGGACGGCTGCGTCCAGGTCGCCATCGAGGACCTTCTCGTCGAGCGTCCGGACGAACGCACCGGTCTTGCCGAGTCGGTGGATCAGTTCGTCCCGGATCTGGTCGCCCGTGGTCTCGACCTCGATGAGTTCGACCGACCGTCGCCGGGTCTCCAGCGCCTCTTTGACCATCGCCGCCTGTCGGAGCGCGAGATCGGAACCGCGTGTCGCGAGCCGAAGTGTCGTGCCGCGAGTACTCATTACGTGTATCTCCACGGTCGGGAGTGAAAAGCCCACCAGTTCGGAACTACCGAGTTCGTTCTCGATGACGGACGTACTACCAGGGCTCGTTTTTCAGACCGAGCCAGTATGCGAACACGTTCGTCCCGACATGGAGGACGGGCGTCAGCACGAGGACGACGGCGAGGACGGGGAGCGTGAACGTCTCGCCGAACCAGGTCGGGGCCGCGACGAAGGTAATTCCGAGCGAGGCGACGACGAAATCCAACTGGTCGATCCCTGGAAACGCCGCCCCGCGTTCGCGGCCGGTCCGTCGCTTGAGAAACGAGGCGAGGATGTCGCCGGCCATTGCGCCGGCCGGAAGAGTCACCGCCGCTACGACGGGAAACTCTGGCAGAGCGATCCCGAGCACGTCGGCCGCGGCTGGTCGGACGGCGTTCAGCGCCAGCGCCAAAGCGACGCCAGTTAGGGTGCCGCCGGCGGTGCCCCGCCAGGTCTTGCCGTCGCCGAGCAACCGGCGGTCGCCCCAGGTCCGGCCGCCGTCGATCGGCCGGCCGCCGCCGAACAGCACGGCCGCGTTGTTCGGAACGTAGGCGGGCAACATCGCCCAGAACGCGATCACGACGGTCTCGATCGGTTCCATTGTAGGCGGCGACGGCGCGACCGGACTTAACGGCCGGGGATCCGGTTCGGGGAACCACTTTACGGGAGGGGTCCCAAACGAGAGGTATGCTACCGCCACTCGCAGGGCGGTTCGTCGCGGGCGAGTCCGAGGCGACAGCTCTCGAACGCGCCAGGCGGCTGAACGACCGGAACATCGGGGCGATCCTCAATCTCCTGGGCGAGCACTACCACGCCCGACCACCGGCCGACCGGGATACCGACACCTACTGCCAGCTGATCGAGGACATCGCCGACACAGGGCTGCGGGCGTGTATCTCGGTCAAACCCTCACAGCTGGGTCTGGACGCCCAGAGAGATCTGTTCCGATCGAACCTCGAACGGATCGTCGGGACCGCCGCCGAGCACGGCGTGTTCGTGTGGATCGACATGGAGGACCACACGACGACGGACGCTACGCTGGATGCCTTCGAAGCACTCGCGCGTGAGCACGACGGCGGCGTCGGCGTCTGTGTACAGGCCAACCTCGAACGAACGCCGACTGACCTGAAACTCCTGGCGGCGGTCCCGGGCAGAGTCCGGCTCGTCAAAGGTGCGTACGACCCTCCGCCGGACGTGGGGTTCACCGATCGCGAGCGGGTCGACGCGGCGTATCGGTCCTGTCTGGAGACGATGTTCACCGAGTTCGAGGACGGGATCGCCGTCGGGAGCCACGACCCGGCGATGATCGACGCAGCCGAGCGACTCCACGAGACTCACGGCACACCCTACGAGATCCAGATGTTGATGGGGGTCCGGGAGGACGCCCAGACGGAACTGGCGCGGGATCGGAACGTCTGGCAGTACGTTCCCTACGGCGAAAAGTGGCTTTCGTACTTTTATCGCCGCGTACGCGAGCGCAAGGAGAACGCGCTGTTCGCGGCGCGGGCACTGCTGTCGTGAATACGCTGTTCGCGGCGCGGGCACTGCTGTCATGAATATCGAACAGGTATCGTGCTGACGTCCATCTCTCGTCCTCTAGGAGTCGTGCTAGCGCTCGTTTCCCGGATTGTCAGAGGGTCACTGGCGCTCGTCGCTCGGCGCGTCGGTCGGATTCGGACGGGAAAGTTCATTACCCGAGAACAGTTGATTTGAAACAATGTCGGCGACCTGGAAGCGCGATTTCGCCAGTGGGTTGATCGTCCTCGTCCCGTTGCTGGTGACGGTGTTTGTCCTCACCTGGCTCTACAATCGGATCAAGCAAGTCCCAGTGGGAGCTCAGCGGATCGATTTCGCACCGTTGCGGGTCGTACTGACGCTCGTCGTCTTCGTGCTAGTGGTGTTCGCGGTGGGGTATCTCATGCGGACGGCCCTGGGATCGCTGGTCGAGGCCGGGATCGACGACCTGATGAACCGACTGCCGGGGTTACGCGTCGTCTACAACGCCTCGAAGATGGCCGTTGAGACGGCCGTCGGCGGGACGGACGAGCTACAGACCCCAGTTAAAGTAGAGACCTGGAACGGGATGCGGATGACCGCGTTCAAGACGGGCCAGCGTGCTGCCGACGGCCGCGACCTCCTCTTTCTGCCGACGGCGCCGAACATCACGACCGGGTTCGTCATCGAGGTCAACCCCGACGACTACGAAGAACTCGACGAGAGCGTCGAGGACGCACTGACGCGAGTTCTCAGCGCTGGCTTCGGCGAATCCAACGACGAGGAAATCTCACTGGATATCCTCGTCGAAAACGCAGAGGACGATCAGACGTAATCGAACCAGCGCTCGGGTTCTCCCTTCTCGACGGCTTCGAAGAACCGCGTCTGGATCTCGTCGGTGATCGGTCCCTTCGTGCCGGCACCGATCTCGTTGTCGTCGACGCTGCGGATCGGCGTGACCTCCGCTGCCGTCCCGGTGAAGAACAACTCATCGGCGGTGTACAGCTCGCCCCGTGAGATGGTCGCGTCGTCGTGGACAGTGTATCCCATATCTTCGGCGAGTTCGATCACGGTTCGGCGGGTGATCCCATCGAGGATCGACTCCGCGAGACCGGTCGTGTAGACCTCGCCGTCACGGACCAGAAAGAGGTTCTCACCGGGGCCCTCAGCGACGTTGCCTTCCTTGTTCAGAACAATCGCTTCCTCGTAGCCGTTGCCCTTGGCTTCGAGGCTGGCCAGGACGCTATTGACGTAGGTCCCCGTGGTCTTGGCGTTGGTCGGGATCTGGCTAGAGGAATACTTCCGCCAGGAAGAGACGGCGACGTCGACGCCATCTTCGAGGGCCTCCTCGCCGAGATACGCGCCCCACGGCCAGACCGCCAGCGCGACCTGGACCGGCGATTCTTTAGGGTTCAGTCCCAGCGGACCGTAGCCGTAGAACGCGATCGGCCGGATATACCCGGAGTCCAGGCCTTCGCGGTCGATGAGTTCGCGGGTCGCCTTGTCGAGTTCGGCCTTCGAGTATGGCATCTCGATGTCGTAGACCTTCGCGGAGTTGAACAACCGGTCGAGGTGTTCCTCCCAGCGAAAGATCGCCGGCCCGTGCTCGGTGTCGTAACAGCGGACGCCCTCGAAGACGCCCGTGCCGTAGTGCAGCGCGTGGGTCAAGACGTGTATCTGGGCGTCCTCGAAGTCAACGAACTCACCGTCAATCCAGATCTCGTCGACGCCCTTAAACATCTCGGGACGATCGCTCATCGGTTCCACCCCTCGCGTCGCGTCGTCTCTGCGTGCATACGTCCCTCAAAGAGGGGGACCATTAAGAACGTTCACGGTCTCACTCCGACGATCACGCCGGTGCTACACGTCACGCCAGGAATTGCGTGATTCCCAGTCCAGCAAATCGGCCGCCTTGCTCGTATTGATCAGTGCCCCGTGAGCAGACAGGCGAAAGAAGGCGACGGCAGTCATCCCAGCCGCTCGATCAGGTCACGACCTTCGACGTAGACGAGGTCGTTCTCGGCGGCGTACGTGCGGGCGTCGGCCGGCGAGAGCGCGCGGCCGGTCTCGTCGTCGAGCATCTCACAGACGACGACGGCGGGCGGGAGGTCCGCAGCCTCCGCCAGCGCGAGTCCGAGTTCGGTGTGACCCTCCCGGTCGGCCAGCAGGTCAGGCGCGGCCCGAAGCAAGTGGACGTGTCCGGGCGAGCGGAAGGCCTTGACGAAGTCGAACCGCTCGGGGTCAGCAGCGGCCTCGGCCAGTTCAGTGATCGTCAGCGCGCGATCAGCGTCGGTGATCCCGGTGTAGGTGCCCCGGTGGTTGACCGTCAGCGAGAACGACGATCGCTCGTCGTAGCCCAGTTCGTGGTCAGCCGCCGTGGGGTGGTCGATGAGTTCCTGGGAGAAGGGCAATCCGAACGATTCGGCGACGGCGTCCGAGAGCGCGACACAGATCAATCCGCCAGCGTCGTTTCGCATCCGCGCGACTGCGTCGGGATCGACCGCACCTGCGGGGTAGACGAGATCCGTCTCGCCCTCCCGGTCGGCGGCGTCGTGAACGAGCACTGGCTCGCCCTCGCGGAAGGCGGCGATCGCGTGGTCGATACTATCCGGACCGCTGGGGGTGTCGTCACTCGTAGACATGGATGGTAAGGTGATCGCCGTCGTCGGCGTCGAAGCGTTCGCGGAGCTTCTCCGGCGCAATCAGTTCGAGCTGGTCGTCACCGTGGTGAGTGCGTTCGGGCGCGATGACGTGGGCCTGGTCGTAGGTGCCGCCCGGGAACTCGATCGTCGCAGGATAGCAGTAGGCCGGGCCGTAGGTTCGTTCCTCGTCCTCCCAGCCCTCGATCTCGATGGGGTCGAGCGCATCCATTCGAGCGCGGGCGCGGACGCTCTCGGCATCGAGTTCGACGTTCAGCGTCCCCGCGAACGGCTCGTACCCCAGTTTCCGGTCGAACTGGCGCATGTATCCCGGGAGCGTGATGTAGTGTCCCCCTTCGCTCATCCCGCTGGTCAGCGTTCCCGTGAGCGTCACGCCGATCTGGGCCTCGAAGATCCGCTGGTAGTGGGCGTACTCCCGCTGGAGCATCGATTCACCCTCCCGGGTCACCGAAACCCACTGGCCGTCGCTGACGATCTCTCGTTCGAGCAGGCCGGCGTCTTCCAGTCCCTGCAACCGCCGCGAGGCTGTCTGGTTCGAGACGTCCAGTTTCCCGGCCAGTCCCGAACAGGAGATCTTCGCCTCACCGTCGAGCGCGCCGGCCAGCGCCAACACCTTCAGCGTCCGGAGTTCGTCGTATCCGATCGCCCGGCCCGACAGTTCCATGCCTGAATCTGTGGTATCTGCACTCATAAGTATACCGGGAATTGTACGCATCCCAGAAATGGAATGGAGGACCGTGACAGATCGAATTGGGTTCGGATGAACTGTTCGTTCAGTCGCAGGCGTCGGTGCGCGAACAATCCGACTCGTCAGTATTCGACGAGTGGGTCGTCGGCCCAGAAGTCGTTGTCTTTCTTCAACTTGGAGACCCAGGTATCAGTCTCGGTAGCGAGAACCGCCACGTGCGATTCAGGCACGTCTTTGAGTACGTCGTGGTCGGCCAGGTGCCGCTGTACTGCCTCGGCGAACGCCACGACGTCGTCGTGATCGAGCATTGACGAACGGTCGAGACGGTCCCGGGAATGGCCGACGTGCATGTAGGCCTTCAATTCGAAGAAGTCGACGTCGGCCCGATCGGCCATCGCGGCGTACCACGCGGGACGGTGGTCGTTCTCTCCGCCGACCAGCGTCGTCCGGATCACCGTCCGAGTGTCGTCTTTTCCGGCGAGGACGTCCAGCGTGTCGATAAGCTTCTCCCAGAGGTCGTCCTCGACCGGCTTGACGGTCTCCTCGAAGGTTTTGCGGTCGGGTGCGTCCACGGAGACGTACAACTGGGTGGGATCACACCGATCGAGCATCTCGGGGTTGGTGCCGTTAGAGACCAGAAACGTCGTGATGTCCCGAGCGTGGAACTCTTCGATGAGTTCCGGCAGGTGGGGGTAGAGGGTAGGTTCGCCGTCCAGCGAGATGGCGACGTGACGGGGTTCCATGGCCTGATCGAACACCTTGCGAGGGACGTTGTCGTTGCCACCGTATCCCGACAGTAGTTCCCGCTGGAGTTCGATGGAGGCGTCGGCGACCGCGGCAGGGTCGTCCCACTCGACATCGCCCAGTTCGTATGCGTGGCCGGCGTGGTCCCGCCAGCAGAACACGCAGCGTTCGTTGCACTTGACGACGGGCGTCATCTGCATACAGCGGTGGCTCTCGATGCCGTAGAAGGCGTATTTGTAGCATTTGCCCTCCCCCTGCAGGGCGTTGTCGGTCCACCCGCAAGTCTGCGCAGCGGTATGGTTGACGCTGTGGTACGCTGGATCGTCAACCTGTTTCGGCCCGTCCGAATCGCTCATACCACACGCAATGACGTGGATACGCAAAAGCAATCTGGTAGGGAGAAAGGTGGGGAAAGAACCGATCACTTGAGGTGCCACCAGACACTGCTCTCGGGCCAGGATTGAGCTACCCACCCGTAGGGTGGATACTATGATTTCACCCGTGCCCGTCCCGATGGCCGATTCGGAGATGGCTACACGTGTGCTCAAATACACGCTCGAAGCATCCCGATGTGGAGATCACTGTGCTCCACGACGTTGTCGAGCCGTCGCCCATGATGAGCACGGCGGTGGGACTCGCATTGGGGAACGACGTTGATCAGGCCGCAGAGGAACATGCGACAGAGATATTCGAACGGACGCGTGAGATCACGCAATCTCACGGTATCGAGATCTTGACGGATGTAACGTGGGGAAGTCCAGCGAAAGTAATCATCAATCAGGCCGACTCATAGTGACTGCTGTAAGTCAATGCCACATCGACCGCCCGCAGTCTGATGGTCGTACCGGTATATAGTTACAGCAGTCACTATCATTCGACACTGCCGTGATCGGCAGCCATGGGGGATCGATGGCCGACCGACTTTTCATCGGCACCGTCGCACAGAGGTGTTCCGCTGATCGTCCGTTCCGGTGGCCGTTGTGCGGCGGATAGTCTATCCCTACCATACAGGAGATCCGTCCGTGTCTGGGTGCAGAACCGGACACACCATACAATTGGAGATACCTGATTCTTCGAAGTATTATCAGTGGTTAGGTGGTCTGTTTGTATCTCTCAGCGTGTAGATACCAGAGAATTTCATCCACTTGTTCGCCTTTTGAAATGGCCAATGAGAATGTTACACCTCCCGAGCCTTTGACTATCAGTACTTGTTGGCGTCGCCAGTATGCATATCCCACGAGTACTAATCCGAGAACAATGAGAATGCTCGCTTCACTTGCGACTTCGGAAGCAATGACCACGCCGGATACAGCGATGAGAATTCCGATCGCGATAGTCAGTAGAGACACCTTCGAGCCGTATTCTATCGAACTGATCTTGTTATGAGGAATATCCTTAAACGTGAATCCACCACCGACACGTGTCTCCTGTATTAACCGCTGATTGGTCACAAACCAGTGTGTAACGCCGAATCCGAGCAGTGACTTCAACCAGTTTGTTAATCCGGTTGGACGAAATCGGAATGAATAGGTTATTTCCTCATTCTCAAGCATATACTGACGTATTCGTTGTGCGGATTCAGACAGTGGTTGTGTCTGTTGTCCTGTAGCAGCCATAACACTATCAATTCTCTCCTGAATAATAATTATGGGTGCCAAGTCTTGACGAGTGGTTAATTCGATACCGTATACACTCGGCTCTCCTGCCCGTATGTGGAGGCAGAACCGGACCCTGTTTCCGGTCGTATTTTCACAAACTACTGGAGGAACTGTCTATCTTGACTTATAGTGACTGCTGTAACTATGTACCGGTACGACCGTCCGACTGCGGGCGGTCGATGTGGCATTGACTTACAGCAGTCACTATCAGCAAGAGAATCCCGCCCTTCCCGCGAAG
>JAZKRQ010000026.1:0-23564 GCA_036628575.1 Halapricum sp. | reverse complement strand
CGGTGACGACGATCATCGTCTCCATCTTCCCCTCGAAGTCGCGATTGATCGACGCGCCCCAGATGATCCGGGCGTCGGGGTCGATCCGGTCGTAGATCTCCTCGACGACACCCTCCGCCTCTTCGATAGACATGTCCGGACCACCGACGACGTTGACCAGCGCGGAGTTGGCACCGTCGAACTCGACGTCGAGCAGTGGCGAGCGAAGCGCCGACCGAATCGAGTCCTGGGCCTTGTTCTCGCTGTCGGATTCACCGAGTCCGATCATGGCGACGCCGCCGTTCTCCATGATCGTTCGAACGTCGGCGAAGTCGACGTTGACCAGACCGGGCTTGGTGATGAGTTCGGTCATGCCCTTGACTGACCGCATCAGCACGCGGTCGCAGATCTTGAACGCGTCCTGCAGGGGCATCGATGGCGCGTAATCCAGCAGTCGGTCGTTGGGAACGACGATGACCGTGTCCGAGACCGCGCGCAGCCGTTCGAGCCCGGCGTCGGCGTTGGCCCGCCGGCGCTCACCTTCCGCTGTGAAGGGGATCGTGACGATCGAGATCGTCAGCGCGCCCTGCTCTTGGGCGGCCTGGGCGATCACCGGTGCGGAACCGGTACCGGTCCCTCCGCCGAGCCCGGCGGTGACGAAAACCATATCGGACCCATCGATGGACTGCTGGAGGTCCTCGATGTTCTCCTGGGCCGCTTCCTCGCCGATCTTCGGGACCGAGCCGGCCCCGCGACCGCCGGTTCGCTTGCGCCCCATCAGGATCTTCGCGTCGGCCTCGACCTCGTCCGCGAGGTGCTGGGCGTCGGTGTTGGCCGCGACGAGTTTCGCGCCGTGGATCCCTTCCTCCATCATCCGTGTGACGGTGTTACCACCCGCACCGCCGGCCCCGACGACGGTGATCTTCGTCTCCAGATCTTCTACGACATCGGCCAGCTCCTCGTCGGTCATCTGCCCGGACGTCGAGACGTCCTGGGACGTCCCCTCCTGATCGCTGACGTCGTGCGACGCCTGTTCCTCGGGTTCCTGCTCGGCCTCCTCCATGGCGTCGTCGATGATGGAATCCATATTTAAAGGGGGATTGCAGAGCCACATTTATTATTCTTTGCACCTTGGCTGACGCGCGTCTGACGTATTTTCCGACTATTATTTTCAGAAATTTCCATTTGATGGGTTCAAGTATAGTTTCATCGCGTGACGGCGGACGTTCAAGAATCTGGAAACGAAACGCGGGTGTCTATAGCGGAAATCTGCGCTCACGCTCGACGTGCACAACGTCGGGATCAATCGTCTCACCGTCGACCACGACAGGCTGTCCTGCGGAGAGTTTCCCGAATGCCGGTCCCTCGGGTATTCCCAGCGTCTGGGCCTTCTCGGGGTCGAACTCTCGTTTGTGGGCGATCACGGCCTCGGCGGTCCGTTCTACCGATTCGTACTTCGATTCGAGTACCTCGGCGAAACCATCGATAATCTCCGAGCGATCGCTTTCGTCAGCGAGCGCGATCCGGTCGCCGAGGCGCGCCCCGCCTTCGACGGTCTCGAAAGCGATTGCGACTGACTCGACCGTTTGCCACGTCGCGTCCGGGTCGATACCCTGGACCTCGTCCCTGAGTTCGACGGGGACCTCGCTGACGACGAACTCGCCTTCGTACTCGGTGGCTCGGTCGCCGAAGCGAGTTCCGTCGTCGATCGGTCCGATGGCATCTTCGATCCGCTCGACTAGCGCCAGCGGGACGCCGGTGGTTTCGCGAACGAACGTCTCGCCCACGACCCGGTACCCCTGCGATTCGACGACGGCTGCCAGGTCTGGTCGGTCCTCGGCCAGCACGGCGTGGTCGGCGGCGCTGGCCTCGAAGGCCGCTTCGAGTACGTCCCGATTACCCTCAGGGTCGCCCATCGCGTCCAGCCCCCAGTCGGCACCGATGTGGCCCACGGCCCAGTCGGTCTCGCGAACGATCCGCTCGAACCGCGGGACGTAGTGGCCTCCTCCGAACCCGAGGACGTGACGTCGGGTGCCGTCCTCCCGCGGTGCGAGCGGTTCGACGCCTCTGAGATCGAGGACGGCCTTCGCGACCGCCCGGGCCGCGTCGGGGTCGTCCCACTGGGGCTCGGCGCTACCGACCTCGACGAACATCGACGGGGCACCGACGTCGGTCGGGCCGTGGTGGGTACACTCCATGCCGACCTCGTAGTCCTCAGGCGCGTGACGGGTCAGTGCCTCGACGACGCGCTTGTGGGCGTTCGGACAGGCTGCCGCGAACGCGCCGTCCTCGCCGCCGTACTCGGCTGTGCCGAAGTTGCCAGTGTGATGGGCTGTCAGCAGTTTCCCTGTCTCGCCGGAGTGACGGGACGCGAAGACTATGAGGTCGGGATCGTCGAAGGCCTCGGCCACCCGATCGAGTTCGAGGTGGAAGGGATCGAACTCCCGGACTTCGGCGTCGTCGAGCCGGTAGATAGTTCCGCCGCCCTCGCCGTCCTGGCGGGAGTCGTCGGTCTCGATCTCCCAGTCGGCGAGATCGCGGAGGTGCTCGCCGATGTGAACGGACGCGCTGTCAGCCCGAGAGACGACGATCCCGAGCATCAGTCGGCCCCCTCGATGGCGACCGGTTCCTTTCCGATAGCCGTCCTGGCTGCGTTGCCGGCCCGGGTGTATACCTCACTCAGCGCGTGTCGCCGGCGGTAGAAGAGGGCGACCCCGAGCACGATGTAGACGGCGGTGAACACGTGCAGCATCGCGAGACTCGCTGCCTCGGGGTCGGCCAGCGAGAGCACCCGCAGAATGAGGAATTCGATGGCGACCTGCGAAATGAACAGGGCGAACAACCCGAGCGCCTCCCGCATCGACATCTCGAAGTTGATCAGGATCGACAGCGCGAAGAACGACTGGGCGGCGGTGATCCATATCTCGGCCGTCTGCTTTGTATCGAACGGGAGCGTTCCGAGCGATCCCAGCCCCAGCGAGTAGACGACGGCGATCGTCCCGATCAGCAGCGTCCACTGGTTGAGCTTCGAAGAGATGAGAGCGTTGAACCCTGCGGTCGAACGGGCCTTGTTGACCAGCACGGCGACGACGATTAATTCCGGGGCTTCGCTGGCCAGCGGGGCGATCCATTGGATCATGAAGAACTCTGGAACGCCGATGGACACCCCGATGGCTTCGAGTCCGTGGGCGAACGGCTCGACGGCGATGAAGATCATCAGCCCCGAGTAGGCGAACAGTGCGAGGACGATCGGGATACGTATCGCCTGACGCTTCGCCTGAAAGTAGGCGGGGACGCCGACCTGTTCTTCGACTTCCTCAATGTCGCCGCGGATGACGATCCCGATGTAGAGGACGTACAGGCCCACCAGCAGGACCGTATCGATCATCCCGACGCCGCCCGAAAGCGGGACGACGAAGGCGATGACCGTCGCGGCCAGCAGAAAGGCGATCTCGGTCGAGAGCCCGCGATCGATATGGATAACGTCCGCGAGGAAACCGTCGCGGTTTTCGACGGCGGGATCGCTGGTCTGGTAGGCTTTCCAGACCGTATAGAAGGCGATTCCGGCCCAGCCGATACCGATGAGGATACGGTTCGCGCCAGTCATGTTCGCCACCGCGAGGTTGGCGTCGTGACAGGCTCTGGCTATTTCGGCCCCGGCCGCTACCGTGGACTCGCATGCCGCGGTCGTCGCACCGCCCGCGCCGGCGTTCCAGGCGTATAACGCGTCGACAGCGTACTCCGGCGCGACCGCCAGGATAGCGAGCACCGCGATGGCGAACGCCCGCGGGACGTCCTTCTCGGCCGTCTCGGCCGCCCACGCGAGCAGGAACGACGCACCGAGCACTGCGAGTCCCGTGGTGAGGACTTCCAGCCCGGTCCCCAGATGGACCGCACTACCCGGGACGAATCCGGCGGAAACGAGGAAGTTATACGCAAATGTCACCGTCCACGGTAGCGTCAGAACGACGGCGATACCGACCTGCACTATCGGGTGACGAAGGCGACTCACTGTTTGACCGTCCTCGCTTCCGATAGAAAAGCTTGCGAAACGGCCCCGTTCAGCGAGCTCGGAAGCGTGGCCGTTTTCACGGTCGGTCCCGACCCCGCTGATATGCAGGTCTTCGGACTGCTCGGCAACCCGGTCGAGCACTCCCTGTCACCGCCGATGCACGAAGCTGCCTACGATCAGTTGGGGATCGACGCCAAATACGTCACCTTCGAGCCGGATCCCGACGCGGCGACGGCCGCCGTCAAGGCCGCCGAAACGCTCGGAATCGCCGGATTGAACGTCACGATCCCGTTCAAGCAGGACGTGCTCGCGTCCGTCGAACCCGACGGCCTGGCCGAACGGATCGGGGCCGTCAACACTATCGATTTCACTGCCGACGGGCCGATCGGATACAACACCGACGCGATCGGGGCGGTTCGAGCGCTCCGGGAACAGGACATCACTCTCGACGGGACTGCGGTGGTAGTCGGTGCCGGCGGCGCGGGCCGTGCCGTCGCGTTTGGACTGGCCGACGAGGGAATGACAGTCGAGATCGCGAACCGGACTGTCGAACGGGCTCACGAACTGGCCGACGACGTTCCGGGAGCCAGCGGCCACGAGCTGGACTCGCTGTCGACGCTTCTCGCGGACGCGGACGTGCTGGTCAACGCAACAAGTGTCGGGATGGACGAAGATCGATCACCCGTTCCGGCTGACGCACTACACGGCGAGCTTGCAGTCCTCGACGCGGTCTACTCGCCGGTCGAGACACGTCTGCTTCGAGAGGCATCGGCCACGGGCGCGAGAACCGTCGACGGGGCCTGGATGCTCCTCTACCAGGGCGTCGAAGCTTTCGAGCGGTGGACCGGACGCGAGGCGCCGATCGAGGAGATGAATCGGGCGCTTCGCGCCCGGCTTTAAGTGATCCGGGATAGAACACGGGAGTATGGGACTGTCGGATTTACTCGACCGAATCAAGGCTGCGCTCGGGATCGGCGGGACCCGAGGGCAGCAGTCGCGCACACGCCCGTCACCTGAACAGACAACCAGACAGCAACCCGAGAGCGAGTCCGCACCGGAGACGACGGCAGAGTCGACGGGTGAAGAAGGGACGACCGTCACTGTCGAACGCGAACCGACAACCGAGTCTGAAGACGCAGTCAAGGGGACAGACACGTCGACTGAAGGCGGCGGGGCGACAGTCGAAAGCGACGAGGAGAGTGCGCGTACGGAATCGGAGCCCGAAGAGGCGTCTTCGACGGACGAAACGGAGGTCGAGCCGAAATCGTCGGCGGCCGAGGCTGAATCCGCAACGGACGACACGGCCACCGAATCGACGACGTCGGCAGCCGAGACCGAAGAACCGGAAACCGAAGCAGAGGGCCTCGGTACTGACGAACCGACCGACGTGATCAAAGGGATCGGATCGACCTACGCCGATCGCCTCTCGGAGGCCGGCGTCGAGACTGTCGCGGACCTGGCGACGAGCGATCCCGAAACGCTGGCCGAGGAGGCGGGCATCTCGGAGTCGCGGATCGAAAACTGGGTCGGCCGCGCGAAACACCGCTGACGTTCGATTGTCGTTCTCGTAACCTGCTGACGTCCGATTGTCGTTCTCGTAACCTACAAACCTGAGCGCCTGCTGGTGATGATCAATGACCGATAAGCGGCTCGTGACCGACCGCGAGTCTTTCCTGGAGACGGCCGCGACTGCCCCCGAAGGGGCACGCGTCCCCGTCGAAATCCAGGTGGAGAACGCCGATCCTTTCGAGGCCTACCGCCGGGCCAGGGACGGCCGCGGCGGCGTCTATCTGGGTACCAGCGGTGGTCAGTCCGGTTGGGGCTACTTCGGCGTCGATCCCGTCCAGTTCGTCGAAGCTAGATCCGGGGAGGGGGCCCTGTCCACGCTACAGGCAGTCGTCGGCGAGCAATCGCTCGCGCGTGGCGACTGTACCGTGCCCTATCCCTGTGGGGCCATCGGCTGGCTCTCGTACGATATCGCCCGCGAGATCGAGGATCTGCCCGACTCGACGACGAAGGATCGCGAACTCCCGCAGCTACAACTCGGCGTCTACGACCGGCTAGTTGCCTGGCAGGAACCCCGCGACGGACCGACGAACTTGCACGTGACTGTATGTCCGCGCGTCGGTGGATCGGACGGCGCGTTCGACGACTCCGGTGAGGCATACGAGCACGGCCGCGAGCGGGCGCTGGAACTGGTCGAGGCTATCCTCGACGGTGATCCGTCGATCGGAGCGCCGCCGGTCGAGCGCGAGCGGGCGACCTTCGAGAGCGACTGCGGCCAGGCGGCCTTTGCTGATCGCGTTCGTCGAGTCAAAGAGTATATCCGTGCGGGTGACACCTTCCAGGCGAACGTCTCTCACCGTCTCACCGCACCGGCGGCCGTCCACCCCGTGGCCGTCTTCGAAGCGCTTCGAGCCGTCAATCCCGCACCCTACTCCGCGCTCGTCGAGTTCCCGGGCGTAGACCTGGTGAGTGCCAGTCCCGAACTCCTTCTCCGTCGGGAAGGTCAGTACATCGAGACTGAGCCGATCGCCGGGACCCGGCCGCGCGGCGATACCACCGAGGAGGACGAGCGACTCGAAGCGGAACTGATCAGCGACGAGAAAGAGCGCGCGGAACACGCGATGCTGGTCGATCTCGAACGGAACGACCTCGGGAAAGTCAGCGAGTACGGCAGCGTCGAGGTGAGCGAGTACCGCCGCGTCGACCGCTACAGTGAGGTGATGCATCTGGTCTCGCTGATCGAAGGCGAACTTCGATCGGACAGGACGCTTGCCGACGCCGTCGCAGCGGTGTTTCCCGGCGGGACGATCACCGGCGCGCCCAAACCGCGGACGATGGCTATCATCGACGAGGTCGAAACCACTCGTCGCGGCCCCTACACCGGTTCGATCGGAATCTTCGGGTTCGACGACCGGGCGACGCTGAACATCGTCATCCGGACGCTGGTCCGCCATGACGAGGAGTATCACCTCCGGGTCGGGGCCGGAATCGTCCACGACTCGATCCCACAACGGGAGTACCAGGAGACCCTCGACAAGGGGCGGGCGCTGATCAACGCTGTCGACGCCGCTCTGGAGGGGGGTACCGACCTCACGCTGTCGGATCGGGAGGGGTCGCGATGACAGGCCCGTCGGTGCTGGTGATCGACAACTACGATTCCTTCGCGTACAACCTCGTCCAGTACGTCGGCGAGATCGTCACCACGGACGCGTGGCTCGACGGGGCTGACGGCGAGGTGATCGTCCGCCGCAACGACGCGGTGAACCGCACGGGAATCCAGGACCTCGATCCGGATGCAATCATCGTTTCGCCTGGTCCGGGGGTCCCGACCGAGGCCGGCGTCTCACTGCCTATTTTCGAGACGCTGTCGATCCCGACACTGGGCGTCTGTCTCGGTCACCAGGCCCTGTGTGCGGCCAACGGCGCACCTGTAAGCCACGCCGCTGAGGTCGTTCACGGGAAGTCATCGACGATATCTCACGACGGCCGCGGGGTATTCACTGATCTGCCGGGTCAGTTCGAGGTCGGTCGATATCACTCGCTGGCCATTGAGCGTGGGTCGCTCCCTGACTCGTTGACGGAGACGGCCCACACCGACGACGAACGATCGGTCGTGATGGGCGTTCGCCACGAATCGTTACCCCACGTCGGCGTCCAGTTCCACCCCGAGAGTATCCTGACCGAACACGGTAAGCGACTCCTCGCCACGTTCCTCCGTCAGAACGTATAAATATAATCTTTGATCGTGCTAACGGGTCAACATCCAGGTTTGAAGAAATAGTTTTACTACGGTAATCGAAATCACTTTTTCCGCTGCTTCAGGGTCGAAAATCTATCTTTGAAACTATTCGAGCCGATATTGTTGATTTTTAATTCCATGCCAAAGTGTGGCGTACTATCGACAAAGGATATGAATTTCCGTTCGAGTTATAACTGTATGGGTGGGAATAAACCGACAGGCATTCCGACGGTGGATCGACGACTCAACGGGGGGTTACATTCGGGGGACATCCTCTCGATCGTGGCACCGCCGGCGACCCAGAGCCAGACGTTGATGTATCAGCTTATGAAACAGCGGCCGACGGTGTACGTGACGACGCTCCGGTCGGCGTCCTCGATAGAACGTGATATGGAAATGCGGGGGAGCCGTGACCTCACCTATCAAGTCGAGGCCATCGGATCTACGATTTCGATGGACAACGAACTGTTGCGCGATCTCACCGGCTCGCGTGCGTACAAGACGAACTCGGCCGTCAAGGAGGATCCACTGGACGACCTCTACGACATACTCGAATCGATCGACGAGACGTGCAACGTGATAGTCGATCCGACGAATCCACTCGAACGGGGCAACGACCGCGACGCGTACGTGGAAGTCCTGAAGAAACTGAGTGTCTCGATGCAGGAGAACGACGGGATCGGCGTCCTGCACTGTTCGACGCTCGAAGAGGCACCGCCGTTCCGCGAGGAGACGCTGATGGTCTCGGACGTGGTCTGGGAGTTCGACGTCGTCGAGACGACGAAAAGCGACGTCGAGTACCAGATGCGCGTTCCCAAGAACCGCGGCGGAAACGTTGTCCTGGAGGTCCTCTCGCTGGATATCGGCAAGAACCAGGTCACCGTCGACGACAGCCGGGCGATCTGATCGGCTCTGATTATGGGCCCTGACTTCCGCCTCCCACCCTCTTCGGCGGAACACACAAACTTACTACCTGCCAACGTCGACACGATGCAGTACCACGTCGACGGCGAGCTCGTGGACGCGACGGAGGCGACTGTCAACGTTCGTGACCGCGGATTCATGTACGGCGACGCGGCCTTCGAGACGCTTCGGGCCTACGGTGGGACCGTTCTGGCGTGGGACGCTCACGCTGACCGGCTGGAAGAGACAGTCGAGACGCTGGGCTTTGCCGAAGCGCTCCCACCGCGAGCGGATCTCCACGACCGGATCGTCGAGACCCTGGACGCGAACGCCCTCGATGACGCCTACCTCAAGCTATCGGTCACGCGTGGCGTCCAGCCCGGGAAACTCACCCCCGATACGGGCGTCGAGCCGACGGTCGTCGTGCAGGTCAAAGCTCTCCCGCGGGGCGGTACTGAGGGCGAGAGCGTCTGGGAGGAACCCGCGGTCCTCCAGAGCGTCAAGACCCGCCGCATCCCTGACGTGGCCGTTCCCTCGGACATGAAGACTCACAACTATCTCAACGGGATCCTCGCCCGACTCGAACTCCGCAAAGCGGCGACCGAGGAGTTCCGGGCCGACGAGGCGCTCATGCGCGACACGGACGGGTTCGTGGTCGAGGGAGCGACGAGCAACCTCTTTTTCGTCGACGACGGCATCCTCAAGACCCCTTCGGCCGAGCAGCCGCTGCTACCGGGAGTCACGCGTTCGATAGTGATTCAACTCGCCCGCGAGGAGGAGTTCCCGGTCGAGGACGGTCGGTACACCGTCGACAACGTCCGTGAGGCCGACGAGGCGTTCCTGACGAACTCGACCTGGGAGATCCGACCGATCGCATCGCTCGACGGGATCGAGATCGGTAGCGGTCCCATGACCACGCTACTCGCTCGACTGTTCGACCAGCGGGTTGAATCGCTGTGCTACGGGGATTGATTCCTGAAGACGCAATATCCAGTCTATGGAACGTCGATCCGCTACTCTTCGGCGTCGAAGGTCCCGGCCGACATGTAGCGCTCGCCGCTGTCCCAGAAGACCGTCACAACCAGCGGTAGGTCCTTGCTGCTTGAGGATTTCTCGCCAGCCGTGCCCGAGGCGCGTCGCCCCTCGCCGCCGTCCGACTCGGCGATCCGCTCGGCGACCTCGCGGGCGACGATGCCCATCGCGCCAGAGGACTGACCGACGAAGATCCCCTCCTCGCGGGCGAGTCGCCGACACTCGGCCTCGGCCTCGTCGACCTCGGTCGTCCGTATCTCGTCTATCAGGTCTACGTCGAGATTCTCGCTGACGAACCCGGGTCCCATTCCCTGGAAGTCGTCGTTACCGGACTCGCCCGTCGAGAGAACGGCGTTCTCGGCAGGTTCGACACCGATCACGTCCATTTCCGGAAACGCCTGTTTCAGTCGACGGCCGGTCCCGCTGATCGTCCCGCCGGTGCCAATCCCCGCGACGAAGGCGTCGATCGTCCGGGCGCCGACCTGCTCGAGTATCTCTGGGCCGGTCGTCTCGTAGTGGGCCCGCGGGTTGGCCGGGTTCTCGAACTGCCGGAGCTGGACCATGCCTTCCTCGGCTTCCAGGCGGTCGGCGACCTCACGGGCTTTCGTCATATCGCCTTCGATGAGATGGAGGTCCGCACCGTAGGCTTCCATGATCTGCCGGCGTTCGATCGACTTGTCCGCGCCCATGACGATCGTAATGTCGTAGCCCTTCGCCGCCGCGACCATCGACAGGCCGATGCCGGTGTTACCGCTGGTCGGTTCGACGATCCGATCGCCGGACGTGAGTTCACCGGCTTCTTCGGCCGCCTCGACCATGTACTTCGCCGGGCGGTCCTTTGCGGAGCCGCCGGGATTGAACGATTCGATCTTCGCCGCGACCGTCACCCCGTCGGGACCGTCGATCTCGACGAGGGGCGACCCCAGCGTCTCGAGGATGTTCGATTTCATTACCGGGGCTTACACCACTTGGAAATAAACAGGTGTTGGAGCCCGGCATGACGTGCCGGGGACGACAACTGGAGAATCGGCGGTTTCGATGCCGGCCGTGATATATCGTAACGACGCGGAATAGGGATCGATCGTATCGATTTCCATAACTTGAGAAACCAGTCTACTCATTTGAACGATCGGTCCTACGAGTTAGGTATGTCGATCAACCGGCTCGGGTGTGAGGAGGATCCGATCGATCCGTCGATGGAAGACCGGGACCTCCGCGTCATCCTCGAGATCGATCGCGGGGGACCGTGCAGGCTAGACGGCGTGGAGGGTGACGTTGTCGGGATTGACGTGCGTCTGGGTGAAGAAGTCTGTAACGTCGACGCGGTGGTTCGCGATCCCGATGACGAGCGTGTGTCGACCCATTTCTTCGAGAATCATCTCTGTAATCACTGTCCCGGAAAAGTTTTCGCGGACCACGGCTGTCTCCCGCGGTACAGGGAACTGAACGAAGACTCGTTCGTCGTCGAGACGTACGTCTCCGATACGGAAGCCGTCGCGGATCTCGTCAGCGACATTCGTGAGATCTGTGAGCGCGTATCGCTCAGGAGTATCGTCTCGACCGACACCTCCGAGTTCGAAGAGAGCTGTTCGGTCGACGTCTCGGAACTCACGAAAAAGCAACGCGAAGCGGTGTATTACGCACAGAAGACGGGGTATTACGATCCTGATTCGGACGTAACGCTCGATCAACTCGCTGATCAGATCGGTATCTCCACGTCGGCGCTTTCCCAACGACTACAGCGGGCTGAGGGGAACGTTCTCCGACAACTCTCGATTGGGTGTTCCTGCTGGGACGAAGCCGAATAATTCGGAGTATATAAAGCCTAAATTGATCCAGAGGTACGATCATTCCCGTGTAGCGTCTCTATTTCGCGTATGGGACGAGACATCAACCGTCGAAAGTTCCTCAAGTTGTCCGGCGTCGCAGGCGCAGCCGCTATCGCTGGCTGTTCCGGAGGCGGCGACGGAGATACGACTACAGAACCAGCGGATACAGGTACAGAGACCACGGACCCGACGACCACGACGGCTCCGCAGACGACCGAGTCACCGACGGTCGAACAGCTGGATCCGAGAGCCACCGAGAGTGCGCTTATCGAGCCCGCGACGCTGAAAGAGTGGCAGGACGCTGGCATTGTCAACACGAACGATACTGCCGAGGACCGGGTCGTCGTTCTGACCCTCGATACGTCGGATTACGACGGCGGTCACGTACCGGGCGCAGTAAAGTGGTCCACCGACGAGGCAGAAGGAGCCGCCGCGCTCACCGAGAAACGACTTGAAGGCTTGGCGGAGACGCCCACACTCGTCCCGAGCGGCTCGGTGATGGATACCGTAATTCAGAGCGCCGGTATCGGGCAGAACACGACGGTCGTCCTCTCGGGGTCTGCCCCGTACGTCGTCGCCCGGGCCTACTGGACGATGCGCTACTGGGGCTTCCCGCGCGAGCGCGTCAAAGTCCTCAACGGCGGTAAAACGGCCTACAGTGAGGAGTTCAACCTGGAGTTCGAAGCGCCTGAGCACCCTACCTGTTCGTACACCGTCAAGGCGTTCGAGACGCCGAACTACGACCTCCGCTTCGGTTTGAACGAGATGATTCGGGAGGTCGATGCCAAGAACACCGGCGAGAGCGATGCTGCGTTCCTCGACCTGCGGGGCGACACCACCCCCCGACCGGCTGGCTCGACTGCGGATCCGCCTGCGAGCTATCTGCAGGCCGATAGCTTCAAGGCCGACGCCCCATGGCAAGGCGCCGGGACGATCGAAGACCACGTCTGGGGTCTAGACGGCGTCGAGGAAGGGAACAAGGTCATCACCTTCTGTGGCAGTGGCTACCGGGCCGCCCTGTCCTTCTTCGCGCTGGACGGCGTTCTCGGGTATGACAACGTGGCGCTGTACGACGGCTCCGTCTCCAAACAGTGGGCCCACTACGACGCGAACAACGATCCGGTTCCCAACGACACCTGGCGTGTCGATATCAACGACCGCACCGAGGGCGACACCGGAGAGAGTTCTCTCGAAATCGATTCGGACCTCAATTCGGAGTTGACCGAACTCGCACAGCTCGACTCGAACCAGGTCAAGAAAGCGGACATTGAGTACATGGGCGGTGACACCAGCGGCGGGGACTTCGGCTGCGGGTCATAAGTCACACACAGCGGACTCGTTGGGGACCTTCCCTACTGTCGTTGTCGATTAATCCACAAGTATTGTTTTCGCTGTCGGTGATCGAACCGGATAGCTTATCGGTATTTATATAACCTAAAAAATAATCCGTTGTTTTCAGATGTCCCGGGTTACGATGACCTCGTCATCGGGATCCGCGTCCAATGGGACTTCTATCTGAATGTACTCTTGCGTATCTAGATCACAGACGATGACAACGTCCGCCGATGTGCAAAGCATGTGGTACGACTCAACGTTGTACTTCTTTCTCGTCTCCATCGTATCTACGACCTCCTCAAACTCCTCTTTCGTGAGCTTTTCTTCGCCCTTTGCGACGTCTACCAGTGTTTCAAGTGAACTGGATGATTCAACGGTCATGTTGTCTCCCCGTTCTAACTTGTACTCGCTAATACATAGTATTGGTGTCTATATTGGGACTATCATCCAATACCATATTACTTATATAATTAATATTTGTAATATGCGTCTGAAATAGTAATCACGCGTGTTTGGTGCAGTTTGAGGGTGTCGTAGAACTCTTCTCACACCGTGATGATCGTGCTTCCCGGATTGTCTCCGCGTTCGTAGTTGGTGATTGCAACGACGACGCGAAGGCACAGCGCGAATTGCAACGACGACGCGAAGGCACAGCGCGAGGAACACTTGCGCTCGTGCGTGGACGCGGCCTCGGGAGTGGGTGCGCCCGAGGCCGCAGTCCTTCACTGATTCATTGGTTCGTTCAACTCCAGTACGACGGTTGTACGTCTCATCCAGCGTCGATCGCTTCAGTTGAACGTCCTCGCTGTGTTCGGTGATGCGGTCTTCGACCCTGTACTCGATATCGAGCGGGTCGTCGGTGTTTCGCGCGTTGTACGGGGCGACTGGCACGACCCCTGCGGCCAGCAGGTGGTCGTGCCAGTCGAGCGTGTCGTAGGCGCTGTCACCGACCATCCAGATCGGCTTGGCGACGGCGAGCGCGTCACGCGTGACGCGCATCGCCGTCTCCTCTGGCGCTTGTTTGCTCTCGGTGAACTCGGCTGCAATCGGGATCTTTTGCCCAGTCGAAACGATCGTGCAACCGTACCCGTAGTAGTACTCTTCAGCGGTTGAATCGTAGCATTTCGACGCATCTGGATCGGCGGGCATCGCTCTCACGTCGGTTGAATCGATACAATAGGTCAAGTCACCTCAGCGTTCACCCTGCTCTTTGGTTTGCTAATCGTTCTATGATACCCTCTAACCAAAATCTTTAATGAAAATACTTACATTGAGAAAAACATGGGTGAAAAATCATATCATAGTGATAGACGGAGTAAAGTTTCTCGTCGGGCGGTGTTGAAACGGGGACTTGCCTCCAGTATCGTCGGCGTCGGGGGTCTCACAGGTCAAGTCGCGGCGGCAGAACGATCGACAGGTGGTAATACTGAGATAACGATCGTCGCCCGTGGGGACGAACCCGTCGTCACGCAGACGGTCCCCCGAGCCTGGTATGAACACGTCTCAGCAGTCGACCGTGCCGCCCGCGTCCTCGCGGATCGGTTTGTGGGAACGCAAGGCGTCGAACACCTCCGACGCGTGCGGACCGAGGGCAACATCGAGGGGCACGGCCGGTTAGGTGTCGCAGTATTGGTCGGAGACGACGGGGCTGCAGACAGTATCCCGGCCGAGATAAACGGTGTGAGCGTCGAAGCACGGCATGCCAAACCACAGACGTTCACCGACGACCTCGGTAATGTCGGTAGTACGAGTTGTACGACTGAGTCCGGGAAAGAAGAGGAAGAGTCGAGCATCCCAGGGGGTGTCGCAGTCAAGCCGAATTCTGATAAACAACCAACGACGACCACGTGCAAGGCGCGCAAGAATGGGACTGACTATTTACTCACTTGTGCACATATGCTGTTCGACGGCGGGTCTGTCTGCGACGGATTCGGTGAGCAGATTTATTCAGAGATAATTCACCCGACCAGTGAGACCACTGATCAAATAATCGGGAATGTCGTGGAGACCAGTACTGCTGAGTACGACTACGCACTCGCCGAAGCCACAGAAGAGATATCGTCGGTTTCGAGAGATATTGACGGGTACTCCGGATCTGTCTCGGGTCATGTCACTGCCGACGGGTTCAGCTACCTCCTGAGTAACAACGATTCGGAGACACTGTACCGATCGGGGATCAAGACAGGTTTGTCCGAAGGTCCCGTCACCGCCGTGAGTTTCGACGACCAAATCACGTGGAAATGGGGAGAATGTAGTCGCGGACATCGGTTTGAGTGTGATGTCGGTGTTATTGGTGGCGATTCTGGTGGGACGTTCTTTTTCCCGTATTACGAGGCCGGCAGTCTGAAGCTGGCTGTCGCAGGAATTCAATCCACAGGAAAGGACAAGAACCTCCCAGATCATGACAATGATTGCACAACATTTGATGAGAGCGTCGCCATTCGGGCCGATCAGTTGCACGAACAGAAAGGTATAGATTTCTATGGATTCGGAAGGGGTGGATACTGATGGTACCCGAACGGCTGTGGTCTGGTGGTGAGACACTGTGAGTCGACGTACCCAGTCTGAGTCAACCCCGGCGAGATCGAGAGTCAGTCGGCGGCGCTTCGTGGCCGGGCTGGCAGCCACGGGCACGTCGGCAGTCGGGGCCGGATGCGGCGAATTGGGGACGACATCCGGTGATGGGACCGAGAGCGACACGCTGGGCGTGTTCGTCGAAGCCGGCTTCCCCGCCGACACCGTCAAAACGGCCCTCTACGAACACGGTGGTCTCTCCCGGGACGTGGATGTCATGTTCCGCATTGACGATGATTATGAGGCCGAACCGACAATGAATGACTTTGTAGGCGAGCTTGAGAAAAGCTCCGACGCGGCGGACCTGTTGGTCATCCGTGACAGCTGGCTGCAACAATTTCACAGAGGGGGCCTTCTCGCGAACCTCACCGAGCGGCTGCCGGAGCGGGTGCTGACACCCATCGAATCAGAGTGCTTCTGGGCGGCCAGTCGCTCGGGCCGGGCCCAGGGGACGGGCGACCGGTATGGCATCCCGCTCCGTGTCGAGACGCGGGTGATACTGTACCGTCGCGACCTCGCGGAGGCGGCCGGCTACGACCCTGCAGGAGCAAACTGGGGGAACGAGCCCCTGTCGTGGGAACGCTGGTCGCACGTCGTCGCTGACACGCTCGCAAATAGCGGCGTCAAATACGGGTTTACCTCTCCGCTGGGGGCCTACCGGTCGTTGGTGTACGGCCCGTTCTACGAGGCGCTTTCGACGTGGGGCGGGGCGTACTTCGGCGATCCGACGACCACGTTGCTCGGCCCCGCCGGAGAGCGACCCGTGACGGTCGCCGAGGACGCGGGTATGGACGCGGTCAGGATGCTTCGGCGGTTCCTCCACGGCGAGTCGGGCGATGGGTTCGGGTCGTTCGCCGGGGATGTCGTCCCAGCCGCGGCGCTGGAGTGGAACGTAGGGGACGTCCGAAAGGCGCTCTCGCGTGACGCGGCCGTGGCCCACCACGTCTGGACATCGGCGCTGACCGATTCGGCGGTCGAGGACGTGGACGTGACTGCCGACCGCTTCGGCGTGACACCGACCCCCTACGGCGTGCGCCCGGAAGATGGCTCTTACCCGCGGACCGGTGGGACGATGTCGCCAATGGTGTCGAGACAGGTGATCGTCAACCCGAACACCGAGCGTCAGTCCGCAGTCACTCGCGTCCTGCAGGCGATGACGAGCCCCGGGTTCCAGCAACACCTCCTGCGAACCGAGGGATGGCTCCCTCCCCGGAAGGACGTGTTCGACTCCGCTGCAGCTAACGAGACGCTGGGTGCGCACGCGAAGACGCTTCGCCTCGTCGGCGAACACGCGCTGCCGGGTCCCTACACTCCCGTCTGGCCGGATCAAATAAGGCCAATTGCGACGCACGTCAACGCCGTCCTCTCACGCGAGCAATCCCCACAGGCTGGCCTCGAATCGCTGGCGTCCGAACTCCAGCGTATCGAACAGAACGCCTGACTCCCCTGGGGTCACGGTCAGGGGACCGTCTCCGGCCCGCTTGTAAAGGCAGATCGGTGGTCAATGGGCAATGCAATCTTACCAGTTGGTTCACTCGATATCGACTGGAATCTATACCTTGTGAATAGTTCTATGACTCCCTGGCAGTTTTCTTACTGAGCTGATTTTGTCTGGTTCGTAACTGATTGTGTGGTATGTGCAATTGCAAATGTATTCGGCCAGTAGTATGCCGACCGACGCGGCGACAGGGGTTATAAAGGCTTAATTAATACCGAGTGTGGACTATGCTCGTTTGGGACCTTTTCGTTGCTATGGGAGAGTCATGATCGTGACAATGCAAATATCGACACCAGAGTCCGAGCGACGTGGCGGGAGCGGTGGTAGGTCGGAGCAGATCACTGTCGCCGTATCGCGGGGTGGCACGGATGAGTGAGAGCGAGGGTACGCTCACCAGGAGAAACCTGTTGAAAACAGCCGGTGCCGCTGCCGGAGTCGCGGCCCTCGGGGGATGTACCTCCAGCGGCCAGGACGACACCTCCTCGGCCGGGGAACTCTCGACGGCCTTCGGCAACTGCTGGATGTGTTCGCACAACTGTGGGCAGAAAGCTTACGTCCGGGACGGTTCCGTGGTGAACCTCACCGGCGTGGACGGCCACCCGCGCGGGAGTGCCGGGCCGGACACCGAGGGAACGCTCTGTCCGAAGGGGTTGGCCCAACTCGACAAGACTCACGACCCCAAACGAATCAGGGAACCTCACATCCGTCAGGACGACGGGTCGCTCGAGAAGGTCAGCTGGGAGACCGCGTTTCAGGAGACTGCAAAGAAGCTCGTCAAGTTCAAGAACGAGAACGGTGCCGAAACGTTCCTCGACGCAACGAGCTGGGCAGAGACCTCGATCTTCCGGACGGTCTGGCGTGATCTGTACGGCTCGCCCGAACGGATCAGCCGCGGGATCCACGTCTGTGCCGGCCCGACGTTCGTCACCGGCGGGATGATGGGCGTCGGTTCGAACAACCGTATCCCGGACTACCAGAACTCCGAGTACATCATCGCGTGGGGCCGGAACATCCTGAACTCCTTCGCCGGCCAGTTCGAAGCCAAAGGCGTCCTCGAAGCGATCGAAAAGAACGGCGCGACGCTGGTCACGATCGACCCCCAGCACACGATCACCGCCCAGAAGTCCGACGAGTGGATGCCGATCAAACCCCGGACTGACGGGGCACTGGCGCTTTCGATGGCCAACGTCATCATCGAGGAGGATCTGTACGACGCTGATTTCGTCGAGAACCACACCTACGGTTTCGAATCCTACCGGGAGGCGGCCGCCGAGATGCCACCCGAGAAAGCGGCCGAGATCACCGGTCTCGACGCCGACCAGATCCGAAGAGTCGCACGTGGCTTTGCCGAGGCCGCTCCGCAAGCGGGCATCTCCGTCTGGACCGGGACGGCACAGGCAGGCAACGGCTGGAAGGCGACCCAGAACATCACCGCGCTGAACGGCCTGGTCGGCAACATCGACAGGCCCGGTGGCCTCCGACTCTGGAAGTACCCCGCGACAGCCTCGTTCGGCGAGGTCTGTGAGGAGGACTACACGCCGCGCGCCGAGTACAAGCAACCGGCGCTCAAGAAATACGACGAGTATTCCGACTACCCTGTCCGTCACATCGAGGGCATCGCACACAACCTGGTGCCCGAGATGGTCGACAACGACCACATCAACGGGATCGTCTGCCACCACGACGACCCGCTGAAGGACGGCAACACAGAGGCCTGGATCGAGGCCATCGAGGCGATGGACCTCGTCATTTCGATCGACGCCTACTGGAACGGCGTCTCCCGCCGGGCGGACGTCGTCCTCCCGGAGGCGACCCAACTGGAGAAAGACACGCTCGGTACCGGGAACTGGAGTGCTTATCCCAACCACAAGTGGGTGACGGGCTCGAAGGCCGCCGTCGAACCGCAGTGGAACACCAAGCCCGATTTCGACATTCTGACTGGCATCGCGGACGCGATGGCCGAGGAGACCAGCAACGACGACTGGACGGTCTTCCAGCAATGGGACTCCCACGAGGAGTTTATCGACGACGAACTCTCGACGCTGGACCTGACCCTCGAGGAGATAGACAGCGGCGAGACGAACTACGAACTCGTCGAAGAATACGACTACGAACAGTGGAAAGACAACGACGGGTTCACGTTCCGGTTCGATCTCGATCAGATCTCGTCGTTCGCGCAGGCCGCCGAAGAGGCAGGGATGGGCACGGCCCCAGAGTGGATCCCGCCGGGAACCTACGGCGATTCGACCTCCGAGGAGTATCCACTGGAGTTTACTGACGTTCGATCGGTCTTTTTCTCCCACGGCAGCAACCAGCCTCACGAACGGCTACAGGACCAGTTCGCCAAGCGCCATCGGCTGAGCGGGGAGGACTATCGCGGGAACTACCTCTATCTCAACCCTCAGAACGCCGAGGAGCGCGAGATCGAGACAGGAGACATGGTGACAGTCGAGTCCGAGACCGGCAAGGGCGAACTCATGGCCGTTGTCACCGAGCGTGCGCGCCCGGGATTCGTCACTGCCGAGTACGGGTTCGGACAGACATCGGCGATTACCACGGGCGAGGACGCCCGGGAGGAGTCGGCGGACGGAATGAACACGATGATGCTTCACGACCAACAGATGGACCCGATCACGGGACAGGTAGACAGACATATCGCAGTCGACGTGACGCCCGCGGGGGGTGACTGACCATGGCGGACAGACAGGAACACTGGGTGTTCTACTTCGATCCCAACCGGTGTATCGGCTGTCACGCGTGTTCGATCTCCTGCAAGCAGTTCCACGGCCGCGATTCCGACGCCGACGACTGGCGGACCGTCACCCACCACGAGAACGCGAACGGGACGCACCCGTCGGCCGCGGACTACGATTCAGACACGTCGTCACCTATCGAGTCGGTCCCGATCTCGATGTCGTGTATGCACTGCCACGACGCGCCGTGTGAAGAGGTCTGTCCGACCGAAGCGATCGTCAAGCGCGACTCCGATGGGATCGTGACCATCGACCAGGACAAGTGCATCGGCTGTAAGTACTGTGGCTGGGCCTGTCCGTTCGGCGCACCGACCTACGGTGACAACGGGCTGATGTCGAAGTGTAACATGTGCCTCGACCAGGGTCCTGGCAGCGGGGCCGGTGCGGAGTCGAAGAACGAACAGGACAATCCGATCCAGCCAAACTGCGTCTCCGATTGCGTGGGAGAGGCGATCAAGGCCGGACCGGAAAAGGAAATGATCAAAGAGGCCTCCCAGGCGGCGGCTGACCGGTTCAAATCGAACAACGAACGGGTCATCGTCGAACCGTTCCAGGGCAACGAGGCGAACCTCAACCTCGTCGATCACGCCGCCACGTCCGAGAACACAGGGGACTAACCATGAGTGTCACAGGAGGCTCCGAGTGGCTCTGGTTACCCCACGTCCACTGGGCGGAGTTCATCGCGCTGTACCTGTTCCTCGGTGGCGTCGCCGGGGGCTCGTATGTGACCTCCGGGTGGGCAAGCCTGATGAAAAGTCTCATGGACGCCGACGACAGCGCGCTCGGCCGGATCTTGTTAGCCTCAACTGACGACGAGTCTCACCGTTACTCCTGCGCCGAGACGGCCCGATGGGGTTCGGTCCTCAGCGTACTATCGATCGCCGTCGGTGGTGTTGCGCTGCTGTCACACCTGGGTGCGCCGCTTCGCGCGCTCACCTTCCCGGTTCTGTTCACCAACTACGGATCGTGGCTGGTAATTGGGACATGGGTCATCGTCCTGTTTACGACCGTCGCGGCGCTCGAGACGCTGTGGCTGCACTTCGGGTCGAACCTCCAGTCGCAGTCGGGAACGAGTATGTTCCCCCGGCGGATCCTTGGCTGGATCGACAGGTTCCTGCCGATGTTGTCTGATCGCGGGATCGTCTGGCTGCTAGATCTGATCGCCGACAAGACTCGACTGCCGAGTCGAGTCCATGGAGCACTCCGGCTCGTCGGGGGCGGACTCGCGCTGTTGCTCATCGCGTACACGGCAATGTTGCTGAGTGATGTGACTGTCGTCCCGCTGTGGGAACGGACGTACTTGCCGGTGATATTCCTGCTGAGCGGGGTCTCGACCGGAATCTCCGCGGCGCTGCTTGGGACGGTCGCCAGTGGTGGCGCACTGACGCGGACGAACCACCGGTTCTGTTTGACCGACGACGTGATAATCGTTGTTGAGCTGGTCGCGATCGGACTGTTGCTCTCGTTCCTGTCGAACTCCAGCAACGCTGCCGCGGACCTGACGTTGTCCACCCTGTTCGGGACCTTCGGCCTGGAGTTCGTCGGCGGCGTCCTGATACTGGGGACTGCCTTCCCGGTCGTGCTCTCGATCACCGTGACGATGCTGCACCAGTTCACCGACTTCGGTGAGACGCCCTTGGGAGCCCGACTCCTCACTGGCGGGTACGCGGCCAAGTACTCGTTCGTGCTCGTCGGCGGATTCCTGCTGCGATACGTGGTCCTGCTCGCGGCCGTGAAAACGCCACTCGCGGTTCCGGGACTGTAACGATGGTCGATCGATCGACCGCATGGTCGGACGCGCTGGTCGGGTTATCGAACTGCCTGCGTCATCCCGACGCCGAGATCCGGCGTGTCCTCGAAGACGAGCCCGAGACACTCGTCGCGATCCTCTCGCGAGCGGGCGTCGACGCCGAGGAACCTGTCTCGGTCTCCGGGCGTGATCTGACGGAAGAGTACGAAGCCTTGTTCGGTGCCCTCGCGACTCCGTTTGCGCCGCCAGCGGCGTCGCCGTATAAAGAGTGGTACGGTGACCGGAGCGGTCTCATGGGCGGCCCGCCAGCGTCGACGATGGAACGGCGATACGACGCCCTCGACGCGGAGGTGCCGGACGCGTATCCGGCCGATCACGTCTCGCTCGAACTGGAGTACGCGAGTCTCCTGGCGGAATCCCAGCAGTGGGACGAACTCGCGACGTTTGTCGCGTCGGAACTTGACTGGATCGAGGCGTTCGCCGCGTTAGTCGAGGAAGCGGCGGCCCAGGCACCGTTGCAACGCTGGTGCGTCGATCAGCTGGTGGTAACGGTCGAGCAGCTACGTGACGAACTCGACGTCTCTGGACCCCGAGAGGAACAGATCGAGCGCATGGCCGACCGGGCCCGCACGCACGCGGAGGGGTGACGATGTCACATCGTATACCGGACACGTCGGCTATCGATCCTGACGACGGCTCTCCCGGCATTCGGATGACGGTCACGTTTCCGAACCCGGACGCTGCCCGAGAGTTACTCCGCTTCCTCGGGCAATCGATGTCGGAGACATCTTTTGCTCTCGAGTGTGTTACCGAGTCGGATTCAGGGCCCTGCGCCATTGCTATCAATGATTTGACTGAAAGTCAGCTATCGGCTGCGCGATGTGCCGTCGCGTGTGGTTACTACGACGATCCGAAAGACGCACAGCTTTCGGATATCGCAGCCGAGCTGGATCGCTCGGAGTCGGCGATCTCACAGCATCTCAACGCGGTCGAGCGGAAACTGACTCTGTCGCTCGTCGATGCCTGCGAGTGACGTCGGAGTGATTTGCGGTACGTGGTGGGCATCTCCCTTGGGAACCCCCGTACAGATCATAGCCCTTCTCGATTCTTCTCCTCATCGGTGAACCATTCCTGAGCGTCTCACCGGAAGTTCGGTGATCTTTCCGGTATTCGCGAGTGGGACTCTCGTGTCCATCTCATAGTCGTCTGTCAAGAAGACTCAGATAATCTTATTCTGGTTGGATTATTACTGTTAGATAATGAAAAAACAGGAACTCGTGCATCTCCATAGCCTGGTAGTTCAGTTCGCACGGTATTTCGAATCAGAGACGGATAGCCCGATCCCGTGTGAGGAATACGCGAAGCTTGGGGTAACACCCGCTTCGATCCATCGATCGAAAACCGCCCACGAAGCGGCGTTGTTGGCGCTACTCGATTGCGTCGTCACGGAGATCGAGGCCAAGGACGAACGAAACGCTTCACATATATCGTACTGACACTTGATCAGCGTCAGAAGCTACTATAGAGCATTTTCGGTCCGTTTCTCGGCGCTACAGGATCTTCAATATCTCAAGCATACTGTCGGCTGACGCTATCCGTCTGGCAACCCAGCGCGGATGTGGGGTAACCTGTGATCGACCGTCGGCGTCACGTCGGGTGTGATAGTGACTGCTCTAAGTCTGTTCCGGGCCGATCGCCCGATGTCAGGCGATCGTACCGGTAAATAGTTACAGCAGTCACTATGAGCAGTCGTGGCGGGGCTAATCTCAGTTGCGTTTCGAACGCACGTCACCGCGTTCCCGGATCTTGTCCGTACAGTTCGGACAGACGCGCGGTTGTGTCATCCCGTTCGGCGCGAATACCCGAACGTAGGATTTCGTCACCACTGAATCACAGTTCTTGCAGGTAGGCACATTTAGACAAGAGCCAGCAGACCGATAAAGCTGCCTCTCATCAGAAACCGTCCGAATACACTGATAGTGATTACTGTAAGTCTGTTCTGTGTCGACCGCACGGAGTCGTGCGGTCGCACCGGTAAATCGTTACAGCGGTCACTATGACAGGAGACTGTGGACGCACGAGAACGGATTCGAATATCCTCTGGTTAGGGATCCCCGGAGACGATGGGCATAGCATCAAATCGGATCGAGTTCG
>JAZKRQ010000025.1:0-25261 GCA_036628575.1 Halapricum sp. | reverse complement strand
AGTGCATCGGACGATAACGAACTGGACACCGTAAACGTGCAACTAATAGATAGCAATGGTACAGCAGTTGACAGCCAAAGTACCGCTGTATCTGGGACCTCTGCGCAGGATAAAAACACCCAATTATCTGACAGTGGTGGATATGAGGACGAGTACACGATTAAGATTATTGTGACTGATTCAGCCGGCCAAGAAGATACTGATACTGTTACTGATACGGCTGAGGGTACAGATCCTTAGCCAATATGAACGTACTAGTTCGTTCTAATAATCAACAATTCCGACAACGCGCCCAATCGGAAGTCGTCGGCGTAGTCATACTCGTGGCCGTCTTTGCGTTACTCGGCCTCCTTGTCGGTACAGTCATCATCGGCAACGTCACCGATCAGGCGGACGGCGAGCCGCTGGTCGATCTCAACGCCACCGCGAACACGGAGAACGTCACACTGGTCCACGCGGGCGGCGACGACCTCCTCGACAGCGAGGTCGACGTGATCGTCCGCCAAGGAAACGACGAGCGTCGGTTCGACCTCGACTCGTTCGACGAAACAAGCGGGAACGGCGACGCTCGCTTCACTCCCGGTGAGAAGCGTCGACACAGCCACCCCTTCTCGTCAGGGACGTTGCGCGTCTTCGTCGTCCACGAACCGTCCAACGCCGTCGTGCTCGACGCGACAGTCGACGCCCGGTAGCCCCCCAGAGTTTACTCCACACCGTGTGAAGGCGATCGTATGCCCTCGATCACAATCTGGAACGAGTACGTCCACGAGAAAGAGGACGACCGAGTCGCCGAACTCTATCCGGACGGCATCCACGAACACCTCGCGGGGGTCCTCGCGGAGGCGGACCACGATACCCGGACGGCCACCTTACAGGACCCCGAACATGGCCTCACCGAGGACGTCCTCGACGCGACGGACGTCCTGTTCTGGTGGGGCCACGTCGCTCACGACGAGGTCGAGGACAGGGTGGCAGAGCGCGTCGCCCGGCACGTCCGCCAGGGGATGGGACTGGTCGTCCTACACTCGGGCCATCACAGCAAACCCTTCCGGCGACTGCTGGGGATGGACGCCGATCTCACTTATCGGGAGGCCGAGGAGCGCGAGCGCCTGCACGTGATCGATCCGGGCCACCCCATTGCCAGCGGTCTGCCCGAGTCCTTTGTCGTCCCCGAAGCGGAGATGTACGGCGAGCCTTTCACCGTGCCCGAACCCGACCGACTGGTGTTCGTCTCCTGGTTCGAGGGTGGGGAAGTCTTCCGCAGTGGGTGCTGCTATCGCCGCGGTAAGGGCCGGATCTTCTACTTCCGGCCCGGTCACGAGACCTATCCGGTGTACCACCAGGAAGAGATCCAGCACGTCCTTCGCAACGCCGCCGACTGGGCTGCGCCTGTCGAGGGCAGTCCCTACCCGACGGAGTGTCGACGCGTTTCCGACCCAGACGAAGCTATCGACGGGTACCAACCATAGCGATGGCAATCACGCGCGAGAAGTAGCGTCGACGCCCGGAGCTAGTCCACGATATCGGTCGAGGCGGTCGTGTCCGCCTGTACGTCGGTGTCGACATCGATGCCCTGGATGAGGTCAACCAGTTCCCCCAGCCGGGGGAAAGTGTAGGCCGTCAATTCCACGTCAGTGTCGCTCGCGACGATATCGGAGTCGACGACGAAGGCGATGTCCTCCTCGGGCCACCCGCCCATCTTGTCGACAATGTCGCTGGCTGGACCGTAGATGAACGAGGGCGTCGAGATGTCGATCGTCGTGTCTAGTACGTTCGCCCAGCCGTCGATGTAGCCGGAGGTCATGATATTGCCGATCTCTTGCATGGCCGATCGCTCCATGTCGGTGAAGAGACCCTCCGCTGGTTCGTCGTTCCCCATCCCGCCGACCAGCTGCCCGACGAGTTCCTTGCTGTCCTCGGGATCCAGCAGGAAGAGTACGTAGCCGTGTGGCGGATCGATCAGTTCGACGAAGATGCCGACCTGCTTGCGGGAGCCGATGTGTGTCTTGACGTCCTCGATATCCAGAAAGTTGATCTTCGAGACCTCGATCCCCGCATCGATGCCGGCCATCTGGCTGAGGTGATCCGCGACGGTCGCCGATCCCTCCTTGGCCATCTGGTTGAACAGATCCAGTTTCCGAACGTCGACTTTCAGGCTCATACCGACTACTGTGAATCCATCGTTGTAAGCACACTGACCGGGGTTTCAAATCTGAGATTTGCTCTCGGGGATCCTATTCGAGTTCGCCGCTCCGGATCACCGCTTCCGCCGCCGCGAGCGCCTCGTCGGCGTCGAAGGCCTCGGCGATCGATTCGAGCTCAGCGTCCGGTTCGTCAGCCAGTTCACGTGCGTGTGCAGTGACGTTCGGCACGGCTCGGATAATGTTGTCGACGATCGGGACCGCCGCGACCTGGGCCGAACGGGAGAGCGGGTTCAGATCGATCACGATTTCGGTCTTACCCATCTCGCCGAGCGCTTCGGCGCGGTCGCCGTCCTCTAAGGGTACGAGGACGACGTCGGCGCTCTCGATCCCGTCGGCATCGACCTTCGCGCGTTCGTGTTCCAGCCCCGGAATCGTCCCGTTGGCGGTCAGTCCCTTGACTTCCTCGGCACCGTGCTCACGCAAATGTTCGGCGATGGCTTCCATACGCTCTTCCGTCCGGTTGAACAGGTTCACCTCGATGTCGGCCCCAGTGGCCTCGGCGAGTTCGACCGTTTCGCCGGGAACGAGCGCCGCGACGTTGCCGTTGACCGAGAGGACAGCCTGGTCGGCCAGAAGCAGATGTGCGGCTGCGGCCCGCTCGGCTGCCTCGGCGCTCTCGATCGTCTCCTCGCCCAGCAGGTAGTCGAAAGCTTCGCCGCGCCCCTCAGCGATGAGCCCCTGCCGGCTCGTGATCCCTTTCTCGACCCCGTCCTCGATCCGGTGGCGGGTCAAAAGCGACTCGTATCGAGGGTGACTCTCGGGAACGTCAATCTCGTCGGTCATATTTCTGTGTCGGTGACCCGCCGAAAAACAGTTTTCGTCCGCTCACAGTGGTGTCGACTCGGCGCCTCCTGTTCTTCCCGTAGATACGAGCCGTTCTCGGTTCATACTACCGGCTATAACTTTTCGCAAGTATTTCGGCACCCCGGGGTGCCGAGAATCTTCACGAACTTATAGCCGGCAGTATCAGCAGTCACGTTCGACCGCGCTGAGCGTCTTCGGTCCTAGTCGAAGGGGGTTCGAACACCTTTCGCGAAGTTGAATACAGTCCATCATTGCGTCGCGTTTTTCGCTTGCGCAAGCCACGACGGTGGCTCTACGGTGACGTTCGTGGCCAGGGCGAGTTCGTGCGATTCGTGGAAGTGGAACTCGGGGCTCTCCCGCGTCATCGTGCGTTCGTATTCGAGTTCGTGCACGACGCCGCGAGAGTCGACCAGCAGCGTTCCGTTCGCCGAGGGATCACCGTCGACCTCAAAGACGATCACCTCGCGGCCGTCTCGTGTGGCCGTCCCGGTCGCTATCCAGTCTTGGAGCGTCACGATCGATCTGAACGACTCGATCGCGAGGTTCTCCCGGAGTAGATCGACTGTGACGTTCGACGTCCTGTAGGGGACGCTATCGCCGGTCTCACGGATGAATCGAGTCCCGTTCGCGACGTACATTTCCGTGGTCGAGTTCTGTCCCAATCTGATGGTGCGGAAGCGATATCGGACGGCCGACGTGCTGGTTCTCCCCGTTCCGCGGGTGACACGCCAGTTTGTCAGGTTCCCATCCACCCACGTTCGGCTCGTTCTATTGAACTCGATCGCGATCCCGGACCTTTCGAGTACTGTCCTGTGGCCCTCGAAGAGCGCCACCTCATTGAGGATCCCCCGCTCGTCGGTCCCGGGCGGCATCTCGACACCCCGGAAGGTCGCGTTTTGACGAGCCGTTGGCGTCTGTTCCGGCATCGGTACTACCGTCGACGTCGCGGAGCGTGGTTCGCTCGTCGCCTCGGGTGTGTTGCTAGGTACGTCGGCAGGCGTGACTTCTACTGTCGGTTCGTCGTCGGACACGCTACACCCTGTGAATCCCGCCGCGAGCACGACGGCGAGCAGGAGGGCGGTCCGTCGCATCGCTTCCCTGTTACGGATTTACACATAAATATACCCCTGATTCACCCCCTGATACGACTACCAACCGCCAGTCTCAAGCGCCCCGCCCGCGAGTGTCGGGATATGACACGGACCGTGTGGCTCAAAGCCGACAGCGAGGTCGGCGACTGGGAAGCGCGCAAGCGACGGATTACCGCCGGCCTGGAGGCCGGCGTTGACTGGGTGCTCGTGAACGAACACGACGTCGACCGCGTGCGCGAACTCGGCGCGGTCGACATCGCCGCCTTTGCCGGCGGCGACGTCCATGTGATGGAAGCCGAGAGTGACGACCCCGAACCCGACGCGACGATTGTCGGTCGCGACGGCGAGGGCGACGGCACCGTCGATCTCCCTTCGGATTTTTCTGGCTCGGCTGACCTCTCGGCGTTGCGGACCGAGAACGGTCCCGACGGCGGGTACGTCCGCATCTTCGACGAGGACTACGAGGCCTTCGCCGAGGAAGTCGCCAGAGAGGCCGACTACACCATCGTCATCGGCGATGACTGGCAGATAATCCCCCTGGAGAACCTCATCGCCCGGGTCGGCGAGGAGACCGACCTCATCGCTGGCGTCCAGACCGCCGAGGACGCCCGCACGGCCTACGAGACGCTCGAACTCGGGGCCGACGGCGTCCTGCTGGATACCGACGACCCTGACGAGATCCGCCGGACTGTTGAAGTCCGAGACGAGGCCGGCCGCGAGACGCTGGATCTCCAGTACGCCGAGGTCACCGCGGTCGAACAGACCGGCTCCGCTGATCGAGTCTGTATCGACACCGGGAATCTGCTGGACCACGACGAAGGGATGCTCGTTGGATCGATGTCTCGGGGGCTGTTCTTCGTCCACGCCGAGACCGCCGAGTCGCCGTACGTCGCCTCCCGGCCGTTCCGAGTCAACGCCGGTGCGGTCCACGCCTACGTCCGCACGCCTGACGGCGGCACAAAGTACCTCTCGGAGTTACAGAGCGGCGACGAGGTCCAGGTCGTCGACAAAGAGGGTCGCACCCGCGAGGCGATCGTCGGTCGCGCGAAGATCGAGAAACGCCCGATGTTCCGGGTGCAGGCCGAGACCGCCGATGGCGATCGGATCGAGACCTTATTGCAGAACGCCGAGACGATCAAAGTCCGCACTCCTGACGGACGCAAGGCGGTCACTGATCTGGAACCCGGCGACGAGATTCTACTGTACTACGAGGACACGGCCCGGCACTTCGGCGAGGCCGTCGAGGAGTCGATCATCGAAAAATAAGCCAGGTCCGCTGATCGGGTCGGTTGTCTATCCTCGTGCGTGGTTGGAGTGACTCATCTTAAGCAACGGAGTTGGTCCTGATAGTCAACGATCAAGAGCCGTTCCCCGGTTGGTACGACGGTTCTGACACTGCTGTCGAGAGTTGTTCGCCAGGCTCTCTCTCCAGTTTCCGGATCGATCGCCGCTAACGTCCCATCCGAATCACCGACGACCGCAAGCGCCCCCGCAACAACAGGGCGAGTCAGAGACGCACCCATTTGTCTGTTCCAGAGTGTCGAGCCGGTATCGAGGTCGATACCGAGCAGATGGTGTTCGGAACCCCCACCTTGTGCCGACAAACTAACTATGCCGACCCCCTCAGCCAGTGCGGGTGAGCTGAGAGAGAGACCATGGACGGAGTCCCACAAGCGGTTAATCCCATCGCGAGAAAACGCCTGAACAGTTGGTTCACTTCCGTTCGGGGCTGCACTGCCGGCGTATATTGCGTGATCACCCACGACCGGGTACGTCACTTGTGCCGCTTCCCAATACGAATGAGCCGCGAATCGTGGCCCGTCGTGTAATATCGCGCCCCAGCCACTCCGTGGTCGATAGACCTCGAACGGACCGGGGCCCCCGAGGTATAACATTCCATCGGTGACGGCGGGGAATACCGCACCAGTATCTCGGACATCGAGTTGCCAATGAGAAGTACCGCTTTCCGCGTCACGAGCGATGAGCGTTCCGTCCGTGCCAATGAACGCAGTCTGGCCGCTAACGAGAAGATCGTGGACAGGTGTCGAGCACTCCGTCGCCACAGTCCATCTCTTTTCACCCCTATCGGCGCCGAGTCGTGCAACGGGGCCATCAGTGCCTGCACAGTAGAGATCCCCGTCCCAGTAGCTGAGATATTCTCCTGGGACAGCGGTTTCCCACAGGCGAGTTCCAGTTTCAGGGGCGAAAGCCTGCACTCTCGATTGATTCCCCGCGAAGACGGTACCACCACCGACGACGACCTCTCCAACATCATCTGCAATCCACGCAGTCATTGGTATTGACGACGGAGGATTCGCTTCAGGCATGGACGCTGTTCTTTCTGGGCCCCGTCGTCTTGCCGGCCAATCACCATTAGTCGGAACGAACGAAGCGAACGATGGGGATGTGACAAACCCCTCTAAAGCAATTGTACCGGCTGTAACGATACCGCCCCCTATGAGTATATTACGTCGGGATATCGAATGCATAATTATGCGGCCCCAAGATGAATTATTTCATGGAGTATATACTTTGCCATTCATGATATCTGCTGCTTCGTATGAAAGATTCACTGTCCATGAGTCTTCTTCATCGGATATGGTGTATCCAATGACCCCGTCAGAAGAGAATCCAATAGCGTCAAATTCTGCTGTATCAAAGACATTCGAATAGGCAAAATGAATTGTAAGATCATTGTATGATTTTTTGTCATATGGCGTGAGGTAGACAGACATATAATCCTCTAGTCCGGCATCTCCTCCAGTTTCTCCATCTGTGATAGGAAATAAGCCGGGGTCTACGTAATAACCGTTCCACTCTCCAACAATGCCGCCATCGCTAACAGCGTCAATACCAGCTGACGTGGTGTCAGGGCCAAAATTATACCACTCATCACCATCAAGTTCTTGGGGTTTGTCAAAGTCGTCAGGACTAAACCCTATTTTAGCTAAATCATCTGGTTTTCCTGTATTAGAATCATCTAACCCCGAATCAAACTCCCAATGGAGTTCAACTCTGTCATAATCGACCGGTCCCTGTGGCACATCATGATACGTCAACTCATAATAGGTCATAGTCAGGGTCAAATCACTCTTTTCAAACCCGGATATTATTTGTGTGGAAATTTCGTTACCTGGCTCTATTCGGTTGTTGCCATATTTAACCCCTATATCTTCGACGTATTTCAACCACCTATCAATACTCCAGTCATGATATCGACGTTGTTGAAGCCCTTCGCTGAATTTCTCTACAATGTTTTCTTCGGCGGTCGCAGTAGGAACACAGGCCAACCCCGCGGTTGCCACACCCATCTTTTTTATATATGACCGTCGGCAAATCGAATCTGAGTTTTTCATTCTCACTCTCAATTATTTATTCTTATACTATAATAAATCTTTCTTCTTATTTTTCTGTATTAGGTGAAGGTATAATATAAGTGGTAGCAAGGATAGCTGCCGATCACGAACTCCCCGTCATGCACGCATATGTTTGATGACAACGCTATCACCGGCACAACGACATCAGCCAAAACCTACGTCACAGGTATTATTGCGGCCAGCAACAAAACTGTGAAAGATATTACGCTCGAAGTTCATCCATCCAAAGTAAACGCGCTCTCAACAAGTTCCTCATTGAGTACGACTACCAATTCATACCAGCTATCTCGCTGCCGCGCTGTCGACTGATAGTGACTGCTGTAACTATGTACCGGTACGACCGACCGCAGTCGGGCGGTCGACGTGGCATTGACTTACAGCAGTCACTATGAAGCCAGTAACGTACTCAACTGGCCGCTCCGTCACCGGGCCGACCGGAGCTTTTTGTACTAATTCGCCCACGTACGACTATGACCGTCGAAGAGAGCGAACTCCCCGGCGTGGGCAAGAAGCACGTCGTCGACATCGGTGGGGAAGGCGAACTCGTCATCGTCACGCACAACACCGGCAAACGGGAGGTCTTCAAGCGGCCAGACCCCGATACGGATTCGGAGAAGTTGTTCGAACTCCCCGATCAACTCGCGCGGACAGTCGGGACGATCCTGGAAGGGGCGTACTTCCAGCCGGTCGAGGCCGAGAAACAGGAGACGACCCTGCCCGGCGGAATCCTGCTCGAGTGGTTCGAGATCCAGCCCGGCTCACCGCTGTCCGACGAAACCATCGAGAGCGCGGCGATCGGCAGGAAGACCGGCGCGACGATCGTTGCGATCCAGCGCGAAACGGAGACCGTCGAGAGTCCCGGACCGGAGACGGAGCTCCAGGAGGGCGACACCGTCGTCGTCATCGGTACCGCGGAGGAGTGTGACGCCTTCGAGGAGTTGCTGGCCGGCAATGCATGATCACAGCTGAGGCGGGAGATGCCCTTGACGGCTCTCAAAGGGCGGTGATCGGCCGTGGCTAGCCTGTTAGAGGTCGGCGTGATGTTCGCCGCAATCGCGGGCGTCGGCTGGCTGGCCGACCGACTCGGCCAGTCGGTCATCCCCTTCTACCTCGTCGTCGGGATGGCGCTCAGCGAGTTCGTCCTCGGCCGGCTCGATCTCCCCGTCGACGAGGCCCTGTACATCGCCGAGTCGGAGTTCATCGAACTCGGCGCCGAACTCGGGATCGTCTTCCTGCTGTTTTTCCTCGGTTTGGAGTTCAATCTCGACCGGCTGCTCGCCCGACGACGACAGATCGGGACCGCCGGGACCCTCGACGTCCTGATTAATTTTCCCGCCGGTTTCCTGCTCGGATGGGTGTTCTTCGAGTCCGTGCTGCCGGCGTTTCTCGTCGCGGGGATCGTCTACATCTCCTCGTCGGCGATCATCACGAAGTCGCTGATCGATCTCGGGTGGATCGCCAACGACGAGGCCGAACCGATGCTCGGAATTCTGGTCTACGAGGATCTCCTCATCGCGGTCTATCTGTCCGTGACGGGCGCGATCGTGCTCGGCGGCGGCGACGTTAGTGCGGCCGCCAGATCCGTCGGGATCGGGCTTGGATTCATCGTCTTGCTCCTGCTTGCCGTCCAGTTCGGCACGCCACTTTTCGAGCGGGCACTCGCGACGACCGTAAACGAGTTCGTTGTATTACGCGCGGTCGGGATCACCGTACTGGTCGCCGGGGCTGCCCTGTCGCTTGGCGTGAGCGAAGCCGTCGCGGCCTTCTTTGTCGGGATGGGGTTCTCCTCGACGGACCACGTTCACAAACTCGAGAAATTGCTTGAACCACTCCGGGACGCCTTCGCCGGGGTCTTCTTCTTCTGGATCGGTCTGGTGACCGATCCCCGACTTGTCGTCGGCGCCGCGGGATTGATCGTGGCCGCGGTACTCGCGACGACCCCGACGAAGGTGATCAGCGGCTTTCTGGGCGGTCGCGCGTTCGGGCTGGATGTCCGGCGATCCACCCGGGTCGCGCTCGGGATGACGACCCGGGGGGAGTTCTCGCTGATCATCGCTACGCTCGCCGTCTCCGGGGCAGCCGTCGGCACGATCCCCCAGCCGATCGCGGAACGGATCAGCGCCTTCGCCGTCGGGTACGTACTCGTGATGGCCATCGTCGGGACGACGCTGATGCAGTACTCCGAACCCTTCGAGACGGTCGTCACCGAGCGGTTCGAATCCGCTGAGACGGACGCTCCGGTCGAGTAAAAGTCGGTTCAAATGGGTGACGCTGGTGCGGTTCACTCTCCGAGATATCGAGCGCCCGTTCAGCGAATCTCCGGTCTGATAGGGATGAGCGTAGAAATCCATATATTTCGCCCGTGAAATCGAATCCGGTCGCCCGATCGGAGTCCAAAGATTTCCGATCGGCTACGCTAATCCCTATGACTTCTTCATCACGGGAAAACGACTCATAGTGATTACTGTAAGTCTGTTCCGGGTCGACCGCACGACAGCGTGCGGTCGCACCGGTAAATCGTTACAGTAATCACTATCATGCGTTGACCTTTTGCACTCCCCATCCGCGGAGCGATCGGGGACTCCAGCCGGCCACGAGACCAACCACGACGACGGCGTAGCCGGAGAGGATGAACGGGTACATATCGGGTGCGAATCCCATCAGTTCGCCGGTCATGTTTCCGAACGCGTGGAACAGGAGTACTGCCAGAATGCTCCGACGGGTGTTGTTGTAGACCCAGACGAGTACGATAGTATTGAGGACGAGCATCGGTACCCACCACGACAGCTCCGGCTCGAACGTCGTGTTGGCGTAGTACCCGGGAAAGAGAACGAAAGGCGCGTGCCAGATCGCCCACGCCGTTCCGTTGACAGCGCCTGCAACCAGCGCGCTCCAGCGGTCCTGCAACCGGTCGAGCCAGTACCCGCGGAGTCCGATCTCCTCGACGAGGGGGAAAACAAAGGCAAACGCGACGAGCGAGAACAGCGCCACCGGATCGAACAGGCGATCAGTCGAAACGAACTCCAGGGGCTCCCCGGTGACCCCGAACAACAGCGCGCCACCCGCCAGGAGCAGATTGAACAGTGGCCAGTACAGGACGATGACGAGCCCCCAGCGCGGCTTTATTCGTCCGACCTCGATCAGTCGCGTGCCGAGGTCCGAGAGGCCGTCCCGACCCCGGGTGAGCCAGGCCAACAACAAACCCGCCACCAGCGGACTCAGGCCGCCGACGAGAAACAGTCCGACGTTCGGGAACGACCAGACTGACTCGCCGGATACCACGATCGGGACCCAGCACAGAAACGCCCACCCTAGATAGAGGACCGGAAACCCCCACGGCGTCGCAGCGCGTGCCAGGCGACCGAGACGCCCAACCGGACCTCGCCGATAGTCACTACTCATACGAGAACGTTGATCGGGTGCATACATCGGTTTACTGGTATTCCATCGCTCCGGGGCTGTCGGCACTTCCCGGTGACCGAACCCGTCACTATCGGTTTCCAAAGGACCTACTGACCGTGACTGCTGTGGTCATGGCCCGTTGTTTCCCGATCCAGGGACACGACTTTCTCATAGTGATTACTGTAACGATTTACCGGTGCGACCGCACGACACCGTGCGGTCGACCCGGAACAGACTTACAGTAATCACTATCACGTCGGTTGGCCAGAGCCGGGCTCAGCGGTCGTTCCGCAGGTCTCCGGCCACGTCGGCGATCGCCTCGGTCGCGCGGTCGATCGTATCGGTCATCGAGATAAAGCCGTGGATCATGTCGTCGTAATGGACGTGTCGGACGTCGACGCCGTCCGTCGATAGCTTCTCGGCGTAGGCGACCCCGCCGTCTCTGAGTGGGTCGAACTCCGCGGTGAGTACCGTCGCCGGTGCGACTCCCGAGAGGTCACACGCCTCGGCCGGATCGGCGTAGGGGTTCCGGCGGTGGATCTCACCCCCGTAGTAACACTCGCTGAACCACTCCAGATCCTCCTGGCTCAGGACGATACCGTCGTTCTCTCGGACGGACGCCTGTTCGGGATCGGTCCCGATACCGGGGTAGATCAACACCTGGAAGTCAATCTCGGGGCTCCCGCGATCCCTGGCGGCGAGTGCGACCACGGCCGCCAGGTTTCCCCCAGCGCTGTCGCCGACGACCGCCAGCGAACCGTCCCCGCCCAGGTAGTCTGTGTGCTCGGCCGCCCATTCGACCGCCGCGATGGCGTCCTCGGCGGCCGCGGGGAAGGGGTGTTCGGGCGCAAGCCGGTAGTCGACCGAGACGACGACACAGCCGCTCTCGTGGGCTAGATGCCGGCAGACGGCGTCGTGACTCTCGATGCTCCCGCTGACGAAGCCGCCGCCGTGGAAGTACACGACTGTAGGGAACGGACCGGTTCCTTCGGGGCGGTAGATGCGGATCCGCAGATCGCCATCGGGACCCGGGATCGTCCGGTCGAAGACTCGGCTGATCGAAAGCGGATCGCGGTTGCGGATCCAGGCACCCAGTCGCGTCACCAGTCGGAGCCCGCGGACGCTTCGGGTAGGCAGGAGCTTCCGGAAGCGGTTCTGCCGGCGGACGACAGTCGCGGCCTGTGGGTGGAGACCGTCCTCGTCCATGTGCTCCCGTCGGCGTGCCGGGTGCAAAAAGTGGATGGGTGTGTTTTTAGGGAGTCAGGCGGAAACGGTGGGTATGACCGCTCCGGCGCGTGAAGACGAGTACAAACCGGGTGAGTTAGAGCGCAAGTGGCGCACCCGCTGGGACGAGCAGGGACGCTACGAGGCTGACCCCGAGGAGGGCGAGGAGCCGACGTTCATCACTGTCCCGTATCCCTATCCCAGCGGCGGGATGCACATCGGACACGTCCGCACGTTCACTGTCCCAGACGTCTACGCCCGTTACCGACGGCTACAGGGCGATAACGTCCTGTTCCCACTGGGCTGGCACGTCACCGGCACGCCGATCATCGGGGCCGTCGAACGCCTCAAAGACGGCGAAGAGGAGCAACTGTCAGTTCTGCGTGACACCTACAACGTCCCCGAGGACACGCTCTCGGACCTGGAGACGCCGATGGGGTACGCCCGGTACTTCATCGAGAACCACTACAAGAAAGGGTTCAAGCAACTCGGGCTGTCGATCGACTGGCGCCGGGAGTTCACTACCAACGACGACCGCTACTCGAAGTTCATCACCTGGCAGTACGAGACCCTCAAGGAGCGGGGGCTGCTGGAGAAGGGCCTGAACCCGGTCAACTACTGTACCAACGAGGAGCAACCGGTCACGACCCACGACCTGCTGGAGGGCGAAGACGCCGAGTTCCAGGAGTTCACGCTGATCAAGTTCGAGACCGAGATCAACGGGGGAAGCGAGGCGGGCACCGCCCCGGAGAGCTCGAGCAGCGACGACGAGGAGCCGCAAGAGACGGTCATCGCGCCGATGGCCACCCTCCGCCCCGAGACGGTTCGCGGCGTCACGAACGCCTACGTCAACCCCGACGCCGAGTACGTCCTGGCGGACGTCGACGGGGAGACCTGGTTTGCCTCCGCCGAAGCCGTCGAGAAGTTCGACTTGCAGGCCCGCGAGGTCGAGATCATCCAAGAGATCGACGCCACAGACGTCATCGGCGAGACAGTCACCAATCCCGTCACCGGCGACGAAGTACTGATTCTGCCCGCGGATTTCGTCGACGCGGACAACGCCACCGGCGTGGTCATGTCCGTGCCCGCTCACTCGCCGGACGACTACGTCGCTCTCCAGGAGGCCAAGGAAGACGACGAGCGTATGCGCGAGTACGGGATCGATCCCGACGACGTGGCGGCTATCGAGCCCGTGCCGATACTGGAGATCGAGGGCTACGGCGAAATCCCGGCTCGCGACGCCGTCCAGTCAGCGGGGGTCGACTCCAGCGACGACCCCGAACTGGAGGCGGTGACGGCGGACCTCTATCAGGACGAGTTCCACAGCGGCCGGTTGCTCGACAGCTACGGCGAGTTCGCCGGCGAGGTCATCGAGGACGTCCGCGAGGCGTTTCGCGAGCACTACCGCGAGGAGGGGCTGTTCGACCTGATGTACGAGTTCACCGAGGACGTAGTCTGCCGGTGTGGTGGCGACGTCGAGGTCGCCCGTGCTGACACGTGGTTCCTCCGGTACAGCGACGAGGAGTGGAAGCAGAAGGCCCACGACGCGGTCGCCCAACTGGAGGCGATCCCCGAGAACACGGCCGAGCAGTACGACCACACCATCGACTGGCTCAAGGAGTGGCCCTGCATCCGCAACTACGGGCTGGGAACGCGCCTGCCCTGGGATGAGGACTTCGTCATCGAGCCGCTGAGCGACTCGACGATCTACATGTCCTACTACACGGTCGCCCACCGGCTGCAGGACGTGCCTCCCGAAGAGATGGACAAGGCGTTCTTTGACACCTTGTTCTACGGCGAAGAGGCGGTCGAAAACTCCAACGAGACCGCCCTGGAACTGCGCGAGGAGTGGGACTACTGGTATCCCGTGGACTTCCGGTGCTCGGGCAACGATCTGATCCAGAACCACCTGACGTTCTACCTGTTCCACCACGCCGAGTTGTTCGAGCAGGACGATTGGCCCCAGGGGATCACCGTCATGGGGATGGGCCTGCTCGAAGGTGAGAAAATGTCTTCCTCGAAGGGCCACGTCGTCCTGCCAGGGGAAGCAATCGAGGAGTACGGCGCGGACACCGTCCGGTTCTTCCTGCTGAACTCTTCGGAGCCGTGGCAGGACTTCGACTGGCGGGCCGACCAGGTCGCCACGACGCGCGACCAGCTCGAACGCTTCTGGTCGCGAGCACAGGACGTCATCCAGACGATCGTCCCCGATGGCGCTCGCGACGAGTTGACCCACATCGATCGCTGGTTGCTGTCGAAACTGCAGGCGACGATCCGGGAGGCCACCGGGTCGATGGACCGCTTCGAGACCCGAAGCGCTTCCCAGGCCGCGTTCTACCAGTTCGACGAACACCTGACGTGGTACCGCCGCCGGACCGATACCGATCGGCCGGGCGCAAAGTGGACTCTCCAGGAGGTCCTGCGGACGCGGCTGCGCCTGCTCGCGCCGTTCGTCCCGTTCGCGGCTAACGAACTCCACGAGCAACTGGCGGGCGAGCCCGTCGAGGACGCCGCATGGCCGGAACCCGACCCCGCTTTCGAGTCCACGCGGACGGAAGTCGAAGAGAGCCTGGTCGCGGACGTCGTCGACGACATCGCCGACATCGCTGACGTGACCGACACGGACCCCGAGACGATCCGGCTGTACGTCGCCGCAGACTGGAAGCGGACGGTCTTCGAAGAGGTCGTCGAGACGGGGCCGGACGTCGGCGCAGTGATGGGCAAGGTGATGCAGAACGAGTCGCTACGGAAGCGGGGCGATGCCGTCAACGACCTCGCGGGGGAGATGGTGAGCGTCGTCCGAGAACGCGACGACGAGACCCTGCAGGCGATGCGTGAAATCGACGAAGGGTCCGTCTACGAGGCCGCCCGGTCGTTCCTCGGCGACGAGTTCGACGCCGAAGTGGAGGTCTACGCCGAGGACGACGACCCCTACGACCCCGCCGGGAAGGCCGACCAGGCCGAGCCGTTTCGGCCGGCGGTTCATATCGAGTAGGTGCGTCGATCCCCAGAGCAGTCTTTATTTTCTCAGATGACCAATACGTACGCATGAGCGAAGACGAATCAGAGCCGAGCGAGGACTCCACTGTCGTCGAGGTACTGCGAACGGTGACACCCGGCTACAGCAGCCGCGAGAACACCGAGATGAACGTTGTCGGCTGGTCGGTGTTCCTCGGGCTCGTAATTTTGCTGGTTCCGTTCCTGCCCCTGCTGATCGTCGTCTGGCTGATCTCGAAAGTGCTCGAAAAGCTCTAGATCTCGGTCCCGACCAGTTCGAACAGCGTCCCGGCGTTGGCGTCATCGGCGTGTTCGTAGGCGATGTGCGCGGCGGCGACGTCCTGGATCGCCAATCCCGTGGAGTCGAAGACCGTCACGCCCTCTGGACCGCCGGACTCGCCACGTCCTGGTTTCGCGTCGACGACGATCTCACCCAGTTCCGCGTAAATGTCGTCGTCGTCGAAGACTCCCTCGCTCCAGGGGACGTTGATCTCGCCGGAGTGGGTGCACTGCTCGTAGTCGTCGATCACCAGCGTCGCCTCCTCGAGCACCCCGTTGTCGATCTCGTGTTTGCCGGCGGCGTCCGCGCCCATCGCGTTGATGTGGGTTTCGGGGCCGACTTCGTGGACGATCGGTTCCTCGACGGGTGTCAGCGTCGAGACCACGTCGCAGGCGGCCGCTTCCTCGATCGATCCTTCGCGGACGGCAAAGCGGTCCTCGAAAGCGGCGATGAATTCGGCAACGGCCTCGCTGTCGATGTCGGAGACAACGACGTCCTGAATGTCACGAACCGTGGCGATGGCTTCCAGTTGCGTGTAGGCCTGGGTACCCGCACCGACCAGTCCCAGCGAGGTCGCGTCCTCGTGGGCCAGATGTCGAGTCGCGACAGCGGCGGCCGCTCCCGTTCGCAGGCGGGTAATCGTCGTCCCGTCGATCAGCGCCAGCGGGAAGGCGTTCCGTGGATCTGAGTAGACGATCGTCCCCATCACTGTCGGCAGATCGAACCGCTCCTCGTTATCCGGGTGGACGTTGACCCACTTGACTGCGGCCGCGTCCCAGTCGCCGGCGTCCAGATACGCGGGCATCGACCGGAAGTCGCCGTTGTATCTCGGCAGGTCGATGTAGGACTTGGCAGGCATCTGGACGTCGCCACGAGCGTAGGCGGCGAAGGCATCCTCGACGGCGTCGACAACGTCCGCAATTCCCGTCTGTTCGGTGACGACCTCCGCCGGAAGCAAGCGCGTCTGCATGTCCGGACGTGGGACTAGCAGCGACTTATAATCGGGGCCAGGATGGATTCGGTTTCCTCCCCCCACTTGCCCTACAGATCTCGACGGTCGATCATGCTCTGGACTTCATTGACCTTTGCGGCCTGTTGTTCGTTGGCGGCAGCGATCTGTTCGATCTCTTCGGCGACCTTCTCGGCGCTCTCGGCGGTCTGATCGACCATGCTTGCGACCTCCTCGGTCGAGGCGGCCTGATCGTCGGTCGCTTCGGCGACCTCTTCGGCTCCCTGGGCGGCCTCGCTGACGGCCTGGTCGATCTTCTTGAGGATGTCGACGGCTTCGTCGACCTGTTCGATCCCCGACTCGACCTGCTCGTTGGCTTCCTCGATCGACTCGACGGTGTTCTCGGTGTCGCTTTTGATATCGCTCACCATCGCCTCTATCTCGGCGGCGTTCTGCTGGGACTCCTCGGCCAGACTCTTGACCTCGTCGGCGACAACCGCGAATCCCTCGCCGGCCTCGCCTGCGCGAGCGGCCTCGATAGAGGCGTTCAGCGCCAGCATATTGGTCTGGTCGGCGATCTCGTTGATGACGTCGACGATCTCGTCGATCTCGTCGATCCGATCGCGCAGCTGGGTGACGTCCTCGCTGACGTCCTGGTTGGCCTGATCGACGGCCTCCATCGCTTCGATGGCCTCGTCGGCGACCTCTCGGCCGTTGTCGGCCAATTGGCGGGCCTGCTGGCTGACGGCTTTGACTTCGTTGGCACTGGACGCGACCTCCTCGACGGTCGCGCTGAGGTTCGACACCTCGCCGGCGACCTCGCGCATGTTATCGGATTGATCCTGTGCCAGGTCGCTGATCTGCTGGGAACTCTTCGAAACGCTCTCTGAGGCGCGCAACAGCTCGTCGATCGCGGTGCCGAGATCCGCCGAATCGAGTCCCCCGGCCCCGACCTTGTCGCCGGAGCCGCCAGTTTCTAAAGCCATATGGCTATACGCAGTCGTGCCGGGCGATTAAACGTGACCCCGCAGTTATCACGCCTGATAGACCTGCTCCCGAAAAAGTCGGATACTCTGCATGGCGCCCGCTGGGGGGAACGCACAGCACAGTCGTTGGAGTGAGAAAGCGTTTCTCATAGTGATTACTGTAAGTCTGTTCCGGGTTGACCGCACGGCGTCGTGCGGTCGCACCGGTAAATCGTTACAGTAATCACTATCAGGCCATCGCGATTCCCTGCTCGGCTTCGAGCAGTTCGTGATAGCGGTTGCGGATGGTGACCTCAGAGATGTCTGCGACCTCGGAAACCGCAGCCTGGGTCGTCTTCTCGTTGGTCAACAGTGAAGCAGCGTAGACGGCGGCGGCGGCCAGTCCGACAGGCGACTTCCCGGAGTGGACGCCCTGTTCTTTAGCGTTGGTCAGCAGCTCGCGGGCGCGGTGTTCGGCTTCCTCGCTGAGTTCGAGATCCGATGCAAAACGAGGGACGTAACTCTCGGGATCGGCCGGCTTCACTTCGAGGCCGAGTTCACGGACGACGTACCGATACGTCCGAGCGATCTCGTCTTTCTCGACCCGGGAGACCTCGGTGATCTCGTCGAGGCTCCGGGGGACGCCGGCCTGACGGGCGGCGGCGTACACCGCGGAGGTCGAGACGCCTTCGATCGAACGTCCGGGGAGGAGGTCCTCGTCCAGGGCACGGCGGTAGATGACGCTCGCGGTCTCGCGGACGTTCTCGGGCAGGCCAAGTGCGGAGGCCATGCGGTCGATCTCGCCCAGTGCCTGTTTGAGGTTGCGCTCCTTGGAGTCGCGAGTGCGGAACCGCTCGTTCCACTTGCGCAGGCGCTGCATCTTCTCTCGCTGGTTCGAGGAGAGGGAGTTGCCGTAGGCGTCCTTGTCGCGCCAGTCGATGTTGGTCGACAGTCCCTTGTCGTGCATCATGTTGGTTGTCGGCGCGCCGACGCGGGATTTCTCGTCTTTCTCTTTGGAGTCGAACGCGCGCCATTCGGGGCCGCGGTCGATCTCGTCGGCGTCGACGACGAGGCCACAGTCGTCACAGACGGTCTCGCCACGGGCGTCGTCGGCGATGAGGCTCCCCTCGCATTCCGGGCAGGTGAGATCGTTCTCTTCGTCGGTTTCCGATTCTACGGTCGATCGTGGTCGGGTGCGTGTTGTTTCACTCATGGTCCGAGGGCGGATGCTATCCGGGCAGGAATATCCTGGTAAAACCCGGACGCGTGGTCGCTGACCAATCGGTTAGTCTGATCCCTATATATAGGTTTCGGTATCTACACCTGTGGTAGGCTGTTACGGCCACTTTCGTGACGTTTGACCCCGTTTACCATGCCATTGAAATGGAGGACAACATCAAAGATTGTCGGACACGGAACCCGGTCACTGGCGGGGCTATCGATCGGGAATCAGCACTTGCACACGCCGTGGCCGGTGCAATCGGGCCGTTCGCCACCGGGCAGTACTAGTCCTGGCCGGTCGCCGCCTCGACTTCGCTCGGATCGGCGCTCTCTTCGACGGCCGTCGTCAGCGAGACGTTGAGCCAGGCCATCGAGACGAGTCCGCCGGCCAGGGTGACCAGGTTCTTGACGGCGTGATCGACGACTGCGACACTGATCGCTAGCGCGCCGCCGAGGGGCGTCAATCCGACGACGATGATCGCGAACGCGCCCTCGTACAGCCCCAGACCGGCGGGCGTCAGCGGGAGCACTTTCGCGAGGTTCCCGACGCTGACCGCGAAGAACGCGACCCCGAGCAGGAACGGGGTGACCTCGACCCCGAACGCCGCCAGCACGACGACGGCGGTGAGCACGTCGATCGTCCAGATCAGTAGACTGGTCGACCCGACCAGCGTAAACGCTCGCCGGTCACTGGCGACCGTCTGCACGTCGCCGGTGAATCGCTCGATCACGCCCGCGACGTAATCCGCATAGCTGTCGGTGCTCAGTCGGGTGACTGCCGCCCGGACGTAGTTGCGTTCGCTGCGGGCGCTGGCGACGATGACCATCGTCGCGGCGATCGCTGCCATCCCGACGCCGGCGGCGACGACCATCGCCGTCCGGCCCGCCTGTTCCTGCCCGTTGGCCAGGTCCGCACCCACGATGGACGCCTGCAGCTCGGCCGGCGACGTCGTCACGACCATACTGAGGACGACCACACCAGCCAGTAGCGCGATGGTCAGCAGGTCGAACACCCGCTCGATAGCCAGCGACGCGAATCCCGAGGGGTACGGCACCGATCTGCGGGCCTTCATCACGTACGCGCGAACGGCGTCGCCCAGCCGCGCAGGGAAGACCAGATTACCGGTCTGGCTAATGAATATCGCGCCCGTCAGGAACCCCGGATCGGAGCGATAGCCGAGCCGGTCGAGGATGTCCCGGTAGCGCAGCCCCCGGAGCGGCCAGGAGAACACGTACACCACCGCTGCCAGCCCGACCACGGCCAGGTCGGCGCTACGCATGTTGGCCCACACCTCGCCGGGATCGAGATACGTCGTCATCAGCGCGAGCGCGAGGAATACCAGCGCCGTCCCGGTCGCGACACTCACCCGACGATCGATCCGCGGGCTGACGGACAGCTGCCAGAAGGTCCGGACGATCTGGCTGCCCATCCCGAAGACGTCGCGGACGAGATCGACCTTCGAGTCGCCCTTGGGCGACCACTCCACGGCGAACTCCTTGACGTCGTAGCCCGTCCGCTGGGCGCGCACCAGCACCTCGGTGTCCCAGAACCAGTGGTCGTCCTCGACGTCGTCGAGCAACTCGAACAGCGCCGTCCGATCGAAGGCCTTGAACCCACACTGGTGGTCCTGGACGTCCGACCGCAGGAGCAACCGGACGAGCGTGTTGAATCCCTTGCTTGGGATCCCACGTTTCGCGGGTCGATCGGCGGCTTCCCCCGGGATCCACCGCGATCCCGTGACGACGTCGTAGCCCTCTGTGCGGACGCTCTCGACGAGTTCTTCGAGGTGGGCCATGTCCGTCGCCAGGTCCGTGTCGAAGTACACCAGCGTTTCGCCGTCGGCTTGGCGGAACGCGTACTCAAGCGCCCCGCCCCGGCCGAGCCGCTGATCGCTGTGGACGTGGCGGACGCGTTCGTCGTCGTCGGCCATCCTGGCGGCGATCTCGGGCGTGCGGTCGTCGCAGCCGTCCTCAGCGACGATGACCTCGAACGCGCCCGCGGGGAGAAAGTCGGCGAGCGTCGAGAGCGTGACTTCGACGGTCCGCTCAATGGTGTCTTCCTCGTTGTAGGCTGGAAGGACGACGCTCACCTCGACCGCGCGAGTCATTGCCCGTTTCTAACGGTTACACGGGGTAAGAACTTTCTGATAGCGAAAAAGGCTATTTGACCGGGGTCACGGCCGCGTCGTCCACATCGTGATGGCTGCCGGGAATCGCTTCTAGACTCGCTTCTCGTCGGCGTCGAAGTCGATGTCGAGTTCCGCCAGTCGCTCCTCCCACTCCTCGCGTTTCTCCTGGTGGTCCTCGAGAAACGCCTTCATGAGTTCCGCGGCCTGTTCCTTGCAACCGCCACAGAGCCGTTCGCCGCCGACACACTCCTCGTAGACCTCGGTGGCGAACTCGTCGTCGTCGCCTGCCAGCAAGTAGGCGTACAGCTCGTAGACAGGACATTCGTCGGCTTTCCCGCCGAGTTCGCGCTGCTCTTCGGCGGTCTCGCGGCCGCCAGTCGTCGCGGCTGTCACTTTGTCGTAGCCGTCCTCCGGATCGTCAAGCAGTGAGATGTGGCTCGCCGGGACCGACGAGGACATCTTCCCGCCTGTGAGGCCGGTCATAAAGCGGTGATAGATCGAGGACGGCGGGCGGAAGCCGTAGCCGCCGTTGTCGAGTTCGACCTCGCGGGCCAGTTCCTCTGCCTCCGCCCGGGAGAGATCGAAGGCGTCGACGTGTTCGTCGTAGACGCGTTTCTCGCCGTCGATGGCCTCGATGAGTGCGTCGAAGGCCGCCTCGGTGGCGTTTCGGTCGAGGAACCGCGTCCGCGGCCGGAGCGGTTCCTTGCCCGCTTCCTTGAGCATCATGATGACAGAGTCCGTGGTGGTGGCGTTCAGGTCGGTCGCGTCCGGTTCGCGCTCGTTTTCCAGGTAGCGGGCCGCGTCACTGCACCGAATCGTCTCCTCGGGATGGCGCTGGCTGAGGGTCTCGTAGGCCTCGGCGATGATCGCCCGCTCGTCGGGATCGACCTCGAAGCTGGCGAACGCTTCGGTCACCTTGAAGTAGCGCATCCGCGCGGACAGATCCCGCGCGAGTCGCATGTGCGGGTCCTGGTCGGGCCCGACCGGGATGACCGTCGGCTTGGGTTCGTCAAGCTGAGGATAGAGGATGTCGGCCATCTGTGTCACCACGGATTGCATGTGGGAGACGTCGGTCTCGCCGTCGAAGTCGTAGATCGCCTGTAGCTCCGAGAAGTTGGCCTTCGCACCCAACTCGAAGCCCAGGTCCTGGACCTCACGATTCGAGGACTGGCGGTAGAGTTCACCCTCTTCGGGGTCGAATCCGAGTGCGAGCAACGAGAGGATGTAGTCGCGAGCATGCTCGTCGATCTCCGCCCATGTCAGCCCGCGAGCGGCGTGGGCCTCCAGGTCGGCGATGAGACCGTAGGCCTCGCCACCCTGCTGTTGATGCCAGATGATCTCGTCGAAGACGAGTTTGTGGCCGATGTGGGGGTCTCCGGTCGGCATGAACCCCGAGAGCGCGGCGAACGGCTCGTCGTTGCGCATCGCTTCGGCGACGGGCCGATAGTCGCGATGGCCGAAGATGACGCCACGTCGCATCAGGTAGTGGGGGTTCGGGATATCGGGCAGGACCTCCTCGAACTCCTCGATACCGAACTGGTCGAACAGCTTTCGGTAGTCGTCGACAGTCGCCGATCCCCACGGATCGAGCGCGACGTCGTCGGCTCCAGCCGCCGCACCGCCGTCAGCTAGGGCATCTTCCTCGCGGTCCGTCTCGTCTGTCGGTTCGTCTTCGGTGTCTGTATTTCGTGTCATTGCTGTGGTCAGTGTCGTCGTTGTCGCTCGAAGCCACCGGGCCGAGAAAGCGGAGTGAGCATCGCCGACCTCGCCGGCGGGTTAGGCCCACCGTGCGGCGGCCGCGAGACTGTCCACTTCCGGGGCTCGCCAGCGCCAGCGCCAACGGTCGGTGGAAGTGGACGCCATATGCGGTAGATACGCCAAGCCGACCTTATTCTTTCCGGGTCGGTTCGAGGGCACCCCATGGCAGACAATTGACGTCCTCCGCGCGCTGAAGCGCGAGGATTCCTCCGTGACTTTCCGTAAGGCGTCGTCCGTAGCCGCTATCGACGGGGATGGAATTCCACAAACGATTTCTGCACCCGAAACCGTTGTCGAATCGACATATACAGTTCCACTTTCACCGCGGTCGCCGAACCCTTAACCTCGCGCACACCAAAGCGGGGATCGAATGGCGGCAACCCAGGCGACGATAGATCGTCCGCTGATCGAGTCCGGGGTCCTCCAGCGGCGGCGCTACCAGATCGAACTCGCCGAGACGGCGATGGACAACCACACGCTGGTCTGTCTACCGACCGGTTTGGGGAAGACGACCGTCTCACTGCTGGTGACGGCCCGGCGCCTCCACGAGGTCGGCGGGACTGCGCTGTTACTCGCCCCCACGAAACCTCTGGTCTCCCAGCACGCCGACTTCTACCGGGAAGCGCTGACGATTCCCGACGACGAAATCGTCGTCTTCACCGGCGAGGTCCGGCCGGACGACCGCGCCGAGTTATTCGAGGACGCCCGCGTCGTCATCGCGACGCCCCAGGTCGTCGAGAACGACCTGGTCGGCAACCGTATCTCACTCGCGGGCGTGACTCACGTCACCTTCGACGAGTGTCATCGGGCCACTGGTGACTACGCTTACACCTACATCGCCGAGCGCTACCACGAACAGGCCGAGAAACCCTTGGCGACGGGGATGAGCGCCTCGCCCGGCGACGACGAGGAGTCGATTCTGACGGTCTGTGAGAACCTCGGCATCCGTGAGGTCGCGGTGATGACCGACGAGGACGCCGACGTCGCCGAGTACACCCACGGGACCGACGTCGACTGGAAGCGCGTCGAGTTGCCCGAGCGGGTAATCGAGATCCGAGACGCCCTGCAGGAAGTGATCAAGGATCGGCTCACGCAGTTGAAAGAGCTGGGCGTGACGGGAAAGACTCAGCCGGACATGTCCGAGCGAGACATCCACGAGATCCAGGGCAAGCTCCAGGAACTGATGAACAACGACCAGAGCGAGGGCTACCAAGGGATGAGCCTGCTCGCGGAAGTCCGCAAACTCCGGACAGCGGTCACCTACGCCGAGACCCAGAGCGTCGAGTCGCTACGGCGGTACTTCGAGCGCCAGCGCAACGCCGCCCGGGCCTCGGGCTCCTCGAAGGCCAGTCAGCGACTGGTCAGCGAACCCAAAGTCAGGGAAGCGATGCGCAAGGCCGAGGGCTTCGACGATCTCCACCCCAAATTCCGCCAGACACGGATGCTGCTCGCGGAGACACTGGGTATCGAGAACGGCGAGCGCGTCATCGTCTTCACTGAATCCCGCGACACCGCCGAGACACTGACGGACTTCCTCTCCGGGCACTTCGAGACCGAGAAGTTCGTCGGCCAGAGCGACACCGATGGCAGCGACGGCATGACCCAGAACCAGCAGCAGGAGACACTCGATCGCTTCCGTAGTGGGGAGTTCGAGGTACTGGTCTCGACCTCGGTCGCCGAAGAGGGACTGGACGTCCCCGAGGTCGATCTCGTACTCTTCTACGAACCGGTGCCGACGGCGATCCGGTCGATCCAGCGAAAGGGTCGGACCGGTCGCCAGACCGAGGGTCGGGTCGTCGTCCTCATCGCCGAGGATACCCGCGACGAGGCGTACTTCTGGAAGGCCCGCCAGGACGAGAAGCGGATGTACGAAGAACTGGACGCGCTCAAGTCGATGAAAGGGGAGATCGAAGCCGAACTCTCTCAGGCTTCCGTCGAGGAGTTCGAGACGGGGGAGGACGACCGCAGGGAGTCCTCCGAACACGTGAGCAGCGGCACGAACGCCGGAGATACAGCGTCCGGCGGCGACACAGGCGATAGCGATGGGCGGGCCGCGGCTGGAGACGACGACTCGGATGGAGAGGGCCAGACTGGCCTGGACGCGTTCGCGGACCCGACAGAGAGCGGTGACGACGCGCATACGGTTTCCGAGGAGGCTGATGACTGCGAGGGGTCTGTCGACGATCCCGAGGACACAGTCGCCGAAGCCGGGGCCGACGCCGACGAGGAGACCGTCGAGATCGTCGTCGATCAACGGGAACTGGACTCGACGATCGCCCGAGACCTCTCGAAACGAGAGGGGATCGAGACGCGTCTGGAGACCCTGGAGGTCGGGGACTACGTTTGCTCGGATCGGGTGGTCGTCGAGCGCAAGACCGTGAGCGACTTCCTCGACACTCTGACCGGCGGCGACCGGTCGCTGTTCGAGCAGGTCAAAGACGCCGCCCGCTACTATGATCGACCGGTGGTGCTCATCGAGGGTTCGGGCCTGTACGGTGAGCGAAACGTCCACCCGAACGCGATTCGGGGGGCGCTAGCTTCCCTTGCGGTCGATTTCGGTGCGAGCGTCGTCCGGACCGACGACGAGGACGATACCGCCGCGATGCTGGAGGTTTTGGCCAGCCGCGAACAGGAGGCGTCCGACCGGGCCGTCAGCGCCCACGGCGAGAAGGCGGCCAAGACCCTCTCAGAGCAACAGGAGTACGTCGTCGCCTCGATCGCTGACGTCGGGCCAGTGACCGCCCAGTCGCTGCTCTCGGCGTTCGGCAGCGTGGAGGCCGTCCTGACCGCCGACGCCGACGAACTTCAGGAGGCGGAAGGCGTCGGCGAGGTGACCGCCGAGCGGATCCGCGAGGTCGTC
>JAZKRQ010000024.1:0-25350 GCA_036628575.1 Halapricum sp. | reverse complement strand
GAAGCCGGAACGCGGGCGGCCCGCCGCACGTACCGTCGACCTGATCAGGGGATGTTGGAGTTACACGTCGGTGCAGTGACGACGTTAAACGCGGCGGACCTTCTGGGTGGGTGCGAGCACCCACTGTATTGTTATGGCCCCGAGCCTCAAACGCTGTGTACCCAAGAAAATCGGTATCGTAGCGATGGGTACCCCTGCCACCGGCTACGATCAGCGCCAGCGTGAGAACGTTATCGAACCTACTACACTCCCCACTGTCAGAGCAGTTGTTCGAGCTGTCGGCGTCGCCCATCGAGGTCGGCGTGGCTGTCGATCGATGGGTCACCGGCGAGGCGGTCGACGACGAGCATCGGATCGGTACCGGCTCGTTCGACGTGCTCGAACAACGTTCCGATCTCCGAGCGATAGAGGGCGATCCGGTCAAGGAGTCCGACCGCGAGCGCCATCGGCACAGCTGCTTCTGAGTTCGACGGGAAGGCGTCGCTGATCCGCTGGAGGTCGGGATCGTCCGGCGGCGGCTCGGCGACCGGATGCAACGCGAGACAATGCGTGCAGATCCCTACTCCGGGCTCGTCCCCTGGCAGCAACTCCCGGAACGCTTCGGGCACGGCGAACTCGATAACCGGCTCGCCACAGTCGGGACACTCCATACGGTAGCGGCGTCTCCCGGGATCAAAAAGACCCCAGTCAGCCAGTACCGCGAAGCCCGAAACGTCACGTCGAAACCGGTCCCCTGCTATCGTGAGTGTAGTGTCAACGGACACAAAATAATATGTTCCGAGGCGGCCTATCAGGAACTGTGGCGGGCGCTATCTTCGCGACGCGTCGAGCCACGATTGGTGATCAGCCATGGAACTCAACGACAAACGGATAGCGATGTTAGTCGGGCCGGGCTACGAGGACCTCGAATTCTGGGTCGTATACATGCGGATGATAGAGGAAGGCGCGGACATCGACGTCGTCGGGATGGAAGCCGGCGTCGAGTACACCGGCAAGAACGGTGGCCTGACCGCGGAAACGGAACTCGCGGCCAGCGACGCCGATCCAGACGGGTACGACGCGGTGTTGATCCCCGGCGGGTGGACACCAGATAAGATCCGCAGGGACGAATCGATCGTCAAATTCGTTCGCCAGATCTACGAAGACGAGAAAATCGTCGGGATGATCTGTCACGCGGGGCTGGTGGGAATCTCCGCGGACATCGTCGCCGGATCGAAGGCGACCGGGTCGCGAGGTATCAAAGACGATCTCGAAAACGCGGGTGCGACGTGGGTAGACGAACCGGCGTTCCGGGACGGGAACCTCGTCTGGGGACGCGTCGTCGCCGACATCCCCGATTACTGTCGCATCCTGGTAGACACGCTCACCGAACAGTGAACGCGTAGCGAACGCATAGCCGAAGGACGGCGGCCAAGAACAGCGGGCGCGTCATAGTGATTACTGTAGCGATTTACCGGTACGACCGCACTCAGTCGTGCGGTCGACCCGGAACAGACCTACAGTAATCACTATCAGTCGTCGGCCGAAACTTCTTCGGCCTTAGCAGCCTCGCGCTCGGCTCGCTCTTCGGCCTCTTTTTTATCTTTGATCTTTTTCATTCGGAAGATCTCTTCGCGTTCCTGTTCTTCAAGTTTCTGCTCGATGTATTCCTTGTTCTCGTTGAGTTCAGGCAGGATATTGAACTCCAGAGCGTTGACCCGGCGTTTGGTGGTCTCGATCTCGTCGAGCAGTTCCTTCATCGCGGTTTCGACTTCCGCGGCGAGGATGATCTGTTCGAGCAATTCCTCGTAGGCCTCGGCGGCGGCGTCGATCCGGGCCGAGGTCCCGAGGACACCGTATCCGCGCTGGTCGAGACTCTTTCTGACGCGGGTCGACTCGATCTGGGGCACTACGACGCCCATGATGTTCTTCGACTGGGTCGTGATCTCGGGGTGTTCCTTCAGCGCGGCGGCCGCCCCGCGCACGACCACGTCGCCGTCCATCGCCCGGGCCATGTCCAGGCGCTGCTGGGCCGTACCATAGGTATCTTCAAGCTCGGAGCGGACGTCCTGGGCCTGGTCGAGGATGTCCATGAACTCCATGATGAGTCCGTCACGCTTCTTCTCGAGCGTATCGTGGCCCCGCTCGGAGAGCTCGATCCGGTCCTCGATCGCCATGAGGTTCTTCCGAGTGGGCTTGACGTCCGTGGCCATTTGCGCGGTAGTTCCGGCTACGATGACTTACACCTTTCCACTTGTTCGGGACGGTCACTGTCGCCCGCGAACCCGCGTCTGTGAATGCTCGGGAAAACACTCTCGTACAGTTTCGTCACCGTACGCAGTGGCGATGACCGCACGGATCTCAGTTTCGTAGTCGGCCATCGGGATCTGTTCGCTCGGACCGGTCTCGACGTCGAGGTGGGTCTCGACCAGTCGGTCGACGGCACCGCGGCCGAACCCCGACAGCGGCGAGAGGTAATCGATCCCGTAGCGGTCTTCGAGGCTCTGGGCGAACGCCCGTGGGATCGTCGGCACGCGGTCGTCCCGACGCGTGCCGTCGGCGACGGCGTCGTACTCCAGTTCGGCGATCACCTCCAGGGCGTGTTCGTGGACGGCCTGGATGCCATTGCGCGGGAACCCGTCTGCGACGACCCGCTCTGCAGCCTCCCGGACCACGGACTCGTCGAGTTCGACTCGCTCAAAGGGAAAGCCGACGGCATCGGCCGCCTCACGGGCGTACGCGGCGCTATCAGTGATATCGGCGGTCGCGGAGACGAGCGTCACGTCGTAGAAGGGTTCGAGGAGTAACGCCGCCAGTGCCGAGTCCTTTCCGCCGCTGAAACAGACGGCCGCGTCCATTACCGGTGGCGGATGTTGAAGCTCTTCGAGTCAGGGGTGAGCTCCTTGAGGAGATCACGCATCTGGTCCTCGTCGATCTGCTCGCCGCCCAGCCGACCGCTCTGGGCCAGCGCGACGATCTGCTGTTCGACCTTCTCGGCGACGTCCGGCTTGGACATCTTGACGGTGTTCAGTCGCTTTCGAGCCCCGTCGGTGAGGTGCTGGCGGAGGACGGCCTTCCGCTGGGCCTCGGCCTTCTCTTGGGCGGCCTGCCGGGCCTCCCCGTCGCCCTGCCCACCGGCCTGCTCGCGCATCTGCTCCATTTTCTCCTGGCGAAGCTTTTCGAGTTCTTCGTCTGATGGCTCGCCGCTCATTGTATCCGGGTATACGATATCAGCACCCGAAAGCCTTACTACTAAACCCTCGTCAGCGTCTGGCGGCGTTCGCCCGCTCTTTTCATATCCACAAAAGCCCTCACAGCCGCGTGACTGTGGCTGTTCACCCTTTTCGTATCCGCCGAGACGCCTTGCTGTGTTGCGCCAATCAGCGCGGTATTCGCTTGCGGTCCGCGGTGGCCGGGAGCGGCGTTCATGCCGCTCCCCGGGGAAGGGCAGGCCTGCCGCTCGCCAATCGCGAGCGGCTGCGGAAAGCGCTGGCGTTGCCCTGACGAGCGGCCAGCTGCCGCTGGCCGTCTCGTTGCGGTCCTGGCGGATATGAAAAGGGCGAACGCGGCCCGCCAGGGCCGCGTGAGGGCTTTCAGGCGTAGCGCTCTAGCTCGGGTCGATCCAGATCTTCGAAGACCTCGTCGGCGACGTCGTCGAGAAGCTGACGGCCGTCGGCAGTGACGACCCGACCGTCGTTACCTTCCGTCTCGACGTAATCCGCGTCCTCCAGCTGCTGGAGTGCAGTACGGATGATATTCCGGGAGGCGTCACTCTGGCTGGGCGGGCGGACCTGGTATCGGTTGGAGCCGCCTTTCGTGCTGCCGTAGGCAGTGGCGAGCGAGCCGACGCCGACGGGACCGTCGACGGCGACCTTCCGGAGGATGCTGGCGACGCGGCGCTGCCAGAAGTCTTCCTGTTCGGGCGGGAGCTCGCGACCGACACCGGTCGTCGTGAATTCGATCCAGTCAGGTGCTTCGACGTCGCCATCGTCGGCGAGTCGGTCCGCGACGGCCTCAATGAGGTCCGCAGCGGGTACGTCGTAGAGTGTCGTCATTGGACGTTCGTACTGCGTTCGATCATTTAAGGGCGTCGTCTCGTGTCGGTCAGCCGCCTCGCACGCGACTCGCCCCGAGGCCGGCAGCGACGAGTCCGCCGACAACGGTCGCGAGCCAGTAGGTGGCAAGCCGGTAGACGAGCACGGCGGCGACAGCGGTGCTGTTGAGGATCCCCCCCAGGGAGACGAGGATGGCCGCGAAAGCGGCCTCTATGGGCCCGGAACCGCCGGGGAACGGCGTTGCGCCGGCGATCGATCCGACCGGGACGGTGATGAGCACGGCACCCAGCGGGACCGACGCGCCGACGGCGGAGACGGAGACCCAGAGCGTGATCGCGAGTATGAACCATCCGAGTGTGGAGAACAGTGTGGCTTCGAGCAGCGCCCGCCGATCGGTAGCGATCCGTTCGATCGCTTCGAAGAACCCGTCGATGCGGTGCTCGACGGCATCGGATCCGGGTGGTGAGCGACCAGGGATGAGGCGAGATATCGAGTTGACGATGGGCGTGGTGATAGCGACGATGAAGTGTTCAATCCCGCGGCGGTAGCGATAGATGAGAACGGCAGCGACGGCGACGACGACGAATAATCCGGCGAAGACCGCGATCGAGAGGTACAGGTCCCTGGAGATCGCGGTCGCCCGGAGCGTAAGCAACGCGACGCCAGTCAGTGCAGTCGCGATCGATGGGAGGAAATGCAGCGTGTCGACGCTAGCGATCGCCGCCAGACCGGTCTCGTACTCACTGTCGGCCGCCTCGGAGATGAGGATCGCGCTGACCGGCTCACCCCCGGCCTGTCCGAAAGGAGTGATGTTGTTCGAGAACATCGCCGCGGAGAATACCAGAACCGCCTTGACGGGAGAGATTGGTGCGCCAAGGGCACCGAGGACGACGTACAGCGACATGCCCCAGGAAGCGAGCCAAAGGACTGCGAGACCGACGACGATCGCGACAAGCGGGAGGCGGGCCCGCCCAAGCGCGGCGAGGGTTTCCTCGACGCCGGCAATCCAGACGAGTCCCGCGAGGACGAGCAACGCTGCGATGAACAGGAAAATAGTCACCCAGCGATCGCCGTTCATGTGCCTCAGTTCACGTTCGACGACGGTTTGAAGCCACCGATCGCTGCAGGTAGAGGGGGCGCTTTTTGTCCCTGGTCCCGAACGAAGGGGTATGGACGAGCGGACGATGCTGGGCGTGCTAGCCGAAAGGCTCCCGCACGCCGGCGACGACACGGCCGTCATCGACGGGCTGGTGTTGACGATCGATATGCTCCACGACCGGACTGACTTCCCCGACGGGACGACCCGCTATACGGCTGGCTGGCGCGCGGTTGGCGCGTCGCTGTCGGACGTGGCTGCGATGGGTGCCGAGGCTACCGCCGCGGTCGCTGTCTACGGCGCACCCACATTCGACGAGGAGGAAGTACTGGCGTTCGTCGACGGCGCTTGCGAGGTCTGTGGGACGACGGGTGCGGAGTACGTCGGCGGCGACCTGGACGCCCACGAGGAGTTTACGGTGGCGACGGCAGCGGTCGGCCGGGCGGACGAGCCCGTCCTGCGATCGGGAGCCGATCCAGGAGACGCGGTCTGTGTGACAGGGACGCTAGGCCGGAGTGCCGCGTCACTACGGCTGTTCGAGCGTGGGGAGATCGAACGGGCGAACGAGCTCTTCCGGTTCGAACCGCGGGTCGCCGCGGGCCGGGCGCTGGCCGATCACGCGAGCGCGATGATGGACTCTAGCGACGGGCTGGCTCGCTCGCTGCACCAACTGGCAGAGGCAAGCGGCTGCGGAATGGCCGTCGAAACGCCGCTGCCGATCGACGAGTCAGTGGTGGCCATCGCCGGGGATGCCCGCGATCGACTCGAACTGGGCGCGTACTTCGGCGAAGACTTCGAACTCGTCTGTACGATCCCCGAGCCACTACTCTCGGAAGCGAAGGCCGAATCACCGACGCCGCTGACGCGGATCGGGACCGTCGTCGAAAAGGGCGTGACACTGGACGGGGATCCCATGCCGGACCGGGGTTACACGCACGAGGGCTAGGCAATGATTCGGAAAGGGATCGGCATGAAACAGAGGGCACCGACGAAGAACGTGAGGAGTGCGATCGCCTGACGCTTGCGGTCGAGTGGATCGTCCCGGATAGGATTCGCCGGGCCAAAGAAGGCCAGCACCGCGGTGAAGAGACCCCAGACGAACCAGATGCCGACCTCGACGGAGACGTCGCCGAGCAGGAGCAGGAAGCCAGCGAAACTGAACAGCACACCCGGGATCACGGCGGCAATAGTTTCCTGGCGGGGGCCGAGCAATGCACGCATTACGTGGCCGCCGTCGAGCTGCCCGACCGGCAGGAGATTGAGGAAGGTCACGAGCATGCCGAGCCAACCCGCGAAGACGACCGGGTTGAGCTGTTTCGTGGGATCGGCGTACGAAAGGGGCTGGCCTGTGATGAACGCCAGACCGCGAAGCAACAGCGGTTCGGCGAACTCGATCCGGGCGGCGTCGCTGTTTGCGACCGACTGCGGGACCGCGATCGGATCGAGGAACAGCCCGATTACGGTGACGACGACGGTCGCGACGATGCCCGCGAGCGGCCCGGACGCTCCGATATCGAGCAACGCCTTCCGACTCGGGATGCGGCTCCGCATCCGGATGATCGCGCCCGCAGTCCCGAACGGTGGCGGGAGCGGGATGAAGAAGGGGAGACTGGCGTCCACTCGGTGGATTCGGCTCGTTATGTAGTGACCGAACTCGTGGACGCCAAGGATCGTCAGGATCGCGAGCGAGAACCGCCAGGCTTTCAAGAGGTTCAGCGGGTTCCTGGCGAGATCGAAGTGATACCAGACGGTGCCGGCGTACAGCGTCGTCAGGACCGTCGCGAGCGCGAGCGCGACGTTCTTCCATGGGATGCCGTCGATCCCGATCGAGCGCTCGCGAGCGACAACGACGTACTCGGGGGGGCGACTGGATCCGCCATCAGGAGAGCGAGCCGAGAGGCGCATCTCGAAGCCACGCTCGTAGAACAGCGGCGCGAGTTCCGACTCGACAGTGGCCGGCGACGCACGCGGCTGACCGACGTACAGCAGTCGATCGCCCTCATGACGGACGGCACTGACATCGAATACGGGGGCGAGAGCGTCTGCCGGTGGCGCGTCATCCGGCGGCTCCGTCGGACCCATGCTGTCTGTCGAGTGGGGACTGTTCCATAAAATTTCGGCGGTTCGACGCAGGAAGTGTGGTAACCCAGTCGAGAACGACCAGGTCAGCGATCGCGGGGACGGAACCGTCGGAGGGAGTCACACAATGTCCGGTTCGATCAGGCAGGTTCGATGCGCCACGTGGTCGCACTCGTGTACGACCACTTTTCGACTTCGATGTCAGTCGCGGAGTCTTTGAGTTTGACCATCAGCGCGCCGATTTCCTTGGGAGAGAGTCCGACCTCGTCGGCGATGAACTTGCTCTTGAAGTAGAGCTCGCCTTTGTTCGCCACCTTCTCTCGAAGATACGAACGGAGACGCTCTTCCTTGGAATCCGTCGACTCGGGCTCGGCACGTTCAGGGGAGGGCTGTGACGTCGTACTCATCTGAGTCACCTCGACAGGTCGTAATGGCTGGGGAAGTATATAACGGCACGAAGCTTTGGAGTTCTTCGGTCGATTTCATCCGACTCCAAAATATAGTCAACATTTTATAACAGCCCTAAAACGACTCAAATATTTTAAAACAGATTTTTAGATATCTATTCTCTATTTATTTCTTGTAATATATTCCAGTAGTATGGCGCGGTTAGATTTGTAAAATCGCCTGACGGGGAAGATCAAGTATCGATAACAACGGACGGACTGCTATCGTTCGTGAACCCAGAAGGAGTCCTCGACAGTGACCTCTTTCTTGAAGATCGGTACGTCGTCCTTGAGACGGTCGATACCGTCCGAGACAGCGTCGAACGCCTCCTCGCGGTGGCCCGCAAGGACGACGACGAAGACGATATCCTCGCCGGCTTCGATGGTTCCGGTTCGGTGATGGAGGCGAACTACCTCGACGCCCTCCCGGGATTCGAGTTCGCGAGCGATCCCGTCGAGCCGGTCGTCGGCGACACCCTCGTATTTCTCGAAAGCCAGGTGTTCCGTCCGATCGTCGTCTGGGTGATCTTTCGCGCGAACCTGTCCCGTGAACGTCGCGATTGCGCCGGCGCGTTCGGCCGCAGGATCGGCTTTGACCTCTCGGACCAGTGATTCCAGCGTCTCGAATGGTTCGGTCGTTTCGAGCGCGTCGATTACGTCGTCGACGTCGACAGCATCGGCGTCAGACGCGGTCACGAGCGTCTCGCCGGCGTGGTCCCGATCTCCGAGGACGACCTGCGGAATCGGGGCGTCACTGTAGGCCTCGACGAGTGCGTAGTCGAACTCTGGCGCGAGGTCTTCGAGCGTGTCGCGGAGCGTCCGATCAGCTCCGGTCGCAAACCATCCGTGGTCATCAGTGAGGCCATAGGTCCGGTCGGCACCGGCCGAGCGGTGCCGGGCCGTGTCCTTCCCCTCGGTGTCGACGTCGAACTCGTGGAGGTGTTTGATCGTCGCCACGCGCCCGCGCTCGGAGAGACGGTCAGTCAGCCGCTCTATCAACCTCGTTTTGCCCGTGTCGGAGTAGCCGACGACGCCCAGGACGTACATATACCCGAAGAGAACAGCCACACGCTTCAGCGTTCGGCCTCGCTGTCGAGGAGGCGTCGCCCGATACCTGCTTGACAACCCTTAAGAGCGCTTCGGGGCTACGCCGATCCAATGAAAACAGTCATCTCTATCGGTGGGAGCGTGCTCGTCCCCGACATGGATGTAGACCGGGTCGAGAGCTACGCCGCCGTCGTCGAGTCGCTCACCGGAGCCGGCCACGATCTCGGGATCGTCGTTGGCGGCGGTCCGACCGCGCGGGAGTATATCGGCGCAGCCCGATCTCTCGGGGCCAACGAGGGCGAACTCGACCAGCTCGGGATCGACACGACTCGCCTGAACGCCAGATTGTTGCTAGCGGCGCTAGACGAGGACCTCGCTGCTCCGTCCGTACCGACCGACTACGAAGAGGCCGCTGGGGCGCTCCACCGCGACCGCGTGGTCGTCATGGGTGGGGTCGTCCCGGCACAGACGACCGACGCCGTCACCGCTGCGCTTGCGGAGTACGTGGATGCCGACCGGCTCGTGTTCGCCACGTCGGTTCCGGGCGTGTTCGACGCCGATCCCAACGCTGACCCCGACGCCGAGCGCTACGACGAGATGCGTGCGGGCGATCTAGTTGAACTGGTCGCCCGCGGCGAGTCGCTCGGCTCGGCCGGCTCGAACGCCCCGATCGACCTGCTCGCGGCGAAGGTGATCCAGCGATCGGGTATCGAGGCGATCGTCCTCGACGGGACCGAGCCAGCAGCGGTCGAGCGAGCGTTGCTCGACGACGAGTTCAACGGCACCAGGATCGTCCCAGACCATGACTAAGACCGATCCCTACGAGGTGGGGCGCGACAGCAACCGGGTCTTCTGGGCCGATGCCGTCGCCGACGAAATCGAAGCCCGCAATCCGGAGGAACCGATCGTAATCAAGGGAGGGGTCTCTCCGTCGGGGGTTCCCCATCTCGGCCACGTCAACGAGATCATGCGGGGATATTTTGTTGCCGAGGCGCTGCGCGAGCGCGGTCATGAGGTCCGACAGGTATTCACCAGCGACGACAAAGATCGACTCCGAAAGCTCCCGCGCCGGCTTGCGGATCTGGACGGCAACATCGTCGGATTGGGTGAGGTCGACGCGGGCGCGCTCGGACGTAACCTGGGCAAGCCCTACACTGATATCCCGGATCCCTTCGGTTGCTGTGATTCGTACGGCGAGCACTTCGCGAAGATCCTTCAGGACAGCGCCGATGCACTCGGCGTACCTATCGAGTTCGTCTCCAACACAGAGTTGTACGCCGACGGCGTGTTCGACGAAGCTATCGAACACGTGCTGGCAAACCAGGACCGCGCACGCGAGGTCCTCGGCGAGTACCAGGACAAGGTCGACGAGGAGTACGTCCCCTTCCAGGCCCAGTGTGAATCATGTGGCCACCTCACCGAGGGGATCACGGACGTCGACTTGGAGGCCGGAACCGTCTCCTACGTCTGCGAGGACGTCGAGGCCGGCGGCGACACCATCGAAGGGTGTGGCCACGAGGGTACCGTCTCGATCCGGGACGGGAAGCTCCCGTGGCGCTTCGAGTGGCCCGCCCAATGGGAGATTCTGGGTGTGGACTTCGAGCCGTTCGGCAAGGATCACGCCGAGGGCTCCTGGCCCTCGGGCGAGGACATCGCGCGCAACGTCTTCGAGGTCGAACCACCGGTGCCGATGGTCTACGAGTGGTTCACGCTCGACGGGGAGGCGCTTTCTTCTTCCGCCGGTAATATCGTCACCGTAGAGGAGGTACTGGCGTTGCTCGAAGTCGAGGTCCTGCGGTACTTCTTCCTGAAAGACCCCACGAAAGCCCGGGATTTCTCGATCGAAAACCTCGATCAGTTGGTCGACGAGTTCGACCGGTTCGAGCGACTGTATTTCGGCGAGGAAGAGCCTAAGGGTGACCGCGAAGCCGAACTCGCCGAGCAAGAGGCCGAACTCGCCGAGCGCGCGTACCCGATGGTCGTCGAGGAACCGCAGGAAGAGCGGATCCGAATCCCCTACACCTTTGCCGCCGTGCTCGGGATGACAGACGACCCCGAGCTTCGCGAGGAAATCGCTCGCCGGGAAGGGCACATCCACGAGGACGCTCCCGAATGGGCGGTCGAGGAGGCGCTGGCCCGTGTCGAATACGCCCGCAACTGGGCCCGGCGGACGGACAACGAGTTCAACTACGAACTCAAGCGAGGATCGATCCCCGAGGTGGACTTCGAGGCGGCCACTGCGGAAGCACTGGAGGACGTCGCGGACGTGGTCGCCGAGGGCGGGGACGGGGACGCCATCCAGGCCGAGATCTACGACGCCGCCGAGCGCCACGACATCGGGGTCGCCGACCTGTTCAGTTCGGGTTATCGGCTCTTTTTCGACCTCGAAGAGGGGCCGAAACTCGGTCCGTTCCTCGCGAAACTCGATCAGGAGTTCGTGGTCGACCGGCTCAGACAGGAACGATAATCTCGTCTCTAGTTTATACGTCTACGACTCGATAGCGGGGATATGCCGACCGTTCCATCGGTCGAGACCGAAACGCTGGCAGCCGCCGTGGGCGCCGCAGACGACCGCGACCGGCGCGAGGTGATCGCACCGGCGAACGGCGAACAGCTGGGAACCGTTCCCGAGTGTATCCCCGAAGACGTCGAGACGGCGTTCGAGCACGCCAACGACGCACAGGAATCGTGGGCTGCCCGCTCGCTCAAGGAGCGCGGGGAAATCCTGTGGGACATCGCCGACGCCGTCCTCGAAGAACGGTCGTGGCTCGCGGACGTCCTGCAGGCCGAGACCGGGAAAGCCCGGGCCGACGCTATCGAAGAAGTGTTCGATATCGCGGTAAACGCCCGATACTACGCCAGCAGAGCCGACTCGCTGCTAGGACCGACCCGGCGACAAGGTGCGATCCCACTCCTGACGAAGACCGTCGAGCACCGCCACCCGAAAGGGGCGATTGGATTGATCGTCTCCTGGAACCACCCACTGACGCTGGCGGTCTCGGACGCGCTCCCGGCGCTTTTGGCGGGCAACTCCGTCGTCCTCAAGCCCGCCGAGGAGACGCCGTTCAGCCTGCTGGCGGCGGCACCGTCGACCCTGATAGTGACCGCTGTAAGTCTGTTCCGGGTCGACCGCACGACAGCGTGCGGGCGCATCGGTAAATCGTTACAGCGGTCACTATGATACCCTGCCGTATTTCACGCACCCGACCACGTACGTCTGTCCGAACACCGTTCGTGACCTGCACGGGTCCAACGTCGCCTGTCCGCCCCACGGGACGTACGTCGATCAGTTAGTGGCACACCTTCGCGAGAATCCGGACGAACGCGTGGATGCGATGGCCTGACGGGGACGGTCTCGGCGGAGTCCGCGACTGGAAACCACTCTCTTTTTTATATTTAGGTTTCGAGAGAAAGACTGAATATGGTCGCCATCGAGCTAAACGGCCTCACCAAGCGGTACGGTGGGGACGTACTGGCCCTCCGCGACGTCGATCTGCGGGTGAAAGAAGGAGAGATATTCGGCTTCCTCGGTCCGAACGGGGCGGGGAAGTCGACGACGATCAACATTCTGCTGGACTTCGTCCGGCCGACCGCCGGCTCAGCGCGCGTGCTCGGTATGGATGCCCAAGAGCAGTCCCAGGAGGTGCGTCGCCGGACCGGCGTACTCCCCGAGGGGTACCAGGTCTACGATCGGCTGACCGGCCGTCACCACGTCGAGTTCGTGATCGAGTCCAAGGAGGTCGACGACGACCCCGACGAGATCCTCGAACGCGTGGGGATCGCCGAGGCCGCCGATCGGAAAGCCAGCGATTACTCCAAGGGAATGAAACAGCGCCTGACTCTGGGGATGGCGCTGGTCGGTGATCCCGAACTGCTCATCCTCGACGAGCCATCGACGGGGCTCGACCCCTCGGGCGTCCAGGACGTCCGCCAGATCGTCCAGGCCGAGGCCGACCGGGGCACAACAGTGTTTTTCTCCTCGCACATCCTCAGTCAGGTGGAGGCCGTCTGTGATCGCGTTGGGATTCTTCGGCAGGGCGAACTCGTCGCGGTCGACACGGTCGAGGGACTGCGGGATGCGACGGGCGCACGAGCGACACTTCGGGTGTCCGTCGACGCGGTCGACGACGATGCCCTCGCGGCGGTACGATCTCTATCGGGCGTCTCGAACGTAGATTACAGCGAAGGGACGCTGACGGCCTCGGTCGAAGATGACGCGAAGATGGACGTCGTGACGACACTGGAAGGGTACGGGGGGAACGTCTCTGACTTCGAGACCGCGGAAGCCTCGCTGGAGGAGTTGTTCATGTCCTACACGGAGGTGAGTGCATGAGCTGGATAGCCGTCGCGCGCAAGGATTTCAGAGACTCGCTTCGCTCGCGGGCTCTGTGGGGTATCTCGGCACTTTTCATCCTGCTCTCAGTGATCATCGCGTACGTTTACGCGACGTTCCCGGACGAGATGGCGCTCGCCGAAACGACCGGGAAGGGGTTGATCTTCTTCCTGGCGAGCAACATCACGTTGTTCGTCTCCATCACGGCGATCGTAATCGCGTACAAGTCCTTAGCTGGGGAACGCGAGAGCGGGTCGATCAAGATCTTGCTCGCGCTCCCGCACACACGACTGGACGTCCTCCTCGGGAAGATCGGCGGTCGTGCAAGCGTACTGGCGATCCCTGTCGTCATTGCGATGGCGATCGGTGGTATCGTCGGCAGCGTACTCATCGGTGATTACGCTGTCGTGGCACTCGGGATCTTCCTCGTCGTCTCGCTTTTGTTCACGCTGACGTACATCAGTCTCGTCGTGGGTATCTCCGCGGTGACAAAGTCGACGACCCGGTCGTCGGCGCTTGCGATCGGGTTCTTCTTGCTGCTCGAGTTCTTCTGGGACGTGATCTCCATCGGGGTTGTCTGGGCTGCCAACGGATTCACTCTCCCCAGCGAATTTCCGGACTGGATGTTCGTCATGAACCAGATTCCGCCGAGCAACGCCTACTCGACGCTGCTGTACGCGGTGATCCCGGGACGAACCGGTAGCGCGGCCGAACTCGACGCCTTTTACGCGACACCGTGGCTGGGTGGGGTCTTCCTCATATTCTGGCTAGTCGTTCCGGCCGGTATCGGCTACTGGCGTTTCGTCAACGCCGATCTGTAGTTGGCTTCCCGCTCGGTCGAGATGAAAATATTCTTCACACACCCCTTTGAAACCGAGACCATGGCCGCAATCGAGGTCAACGGCGTCACCAAGCGGTTCGGTGACGTCACAGCCCTCCAGAACCTCGACCTCACAGTCGAAGAAGGCGAAGTGTTCGGCTTCCTCGGGCCTAACGGCGCGGGCAAGTCAACGACTATCGACATCCTGCTAGACCACGTCAGGCCGACCGCTGGCTCGGCGCGGGTGTTCGGCCACGACGCGCAGGCCGAATCCGTGCCCGTCCGCGAACGGACCGGCGTACTCCCCGAAGGATACGGGACACTCGGACGGATGACTGGGCGCAACCACGTCGAGTTCGCGTTCGAGGCCAAAAACGCCGACGGCGACCCCGATGCCGTGCTGGATCGGGTCGGAATCGCCGGGGCTGCCGACCGACGGGCAGAAGACTATTCCAAAGGGATGAAACAGCGTCTCATGCTGGGGATGGCCCTGGCCGGCGACCCCGACCTCTTGATACTCGACGAACCGACGACTGGGCTCGACCCCAACGGCGCACGGCGGATCCGCCAGATCGTCCAGGCCGAGGCCGATCGGGGTGCGACGGTGTTTTTCTCCTCGCACATCCTCGAACAGGTCGAGGCCGTCTGTGACCGCGTGGGAATCCTCAACCAGGGACACCTGGTCGCCGTGGACACGATCGACGGGCTACGCGAGGCCGCCGGCACGACCGGACAGATTCGGGTAGCCATGGAGTCGGTCCCGGAGAGACTGGTCGAGACGGTACGGGAAATCAACGGCGTCAACACCGTCACCGTCGAGGGAACGAGTCTCGTCGTCGGGTGTGAGAACCCCAGCAAGGGTGCAGTGGTCCACAGCTGCTACGAGGCCGGAACCGTCACCGACATCGAGACCAGCGAGGCCTCCCTGGAAGACCTGTTCGTCTCCTACACGGGAGGTGAGAACTGATGAACCGCCTGCTTCAGATCGTCAGGAAGGACTTCCTGGACGCGGTCCGGGACCGGCAACTGTACGTCCTCGGGACGCTGTTCCTGTTGATCGGGCTCGGTATCGGCTATCTCGCTGGCTCGAATTCCGGGAGTGCGGGCTCGGAGGCAGTTCCACGGATCGCGTTAGGGGCGATGGCGTTCATCGGCTCGATCGCGGCGATCTCGATGTCGTACAACCAGATCGTCGGCAAGCGCGCTTCGGGCGAACTCAGGGTGTTGCTGAGCCTGCCCTTCTCGCGGACGGAAGTCGTCTACGGGACCTTCCTCGGACGACTAGCTCTGCTGGTGGCGTTGACGACCGCCTCGATCGTCATCGCGGGCGGGCTGGCGGTCGCCATGGGAGCACCTATCGATGCCGGGGAGTTGCTCGCCGCAGTAGCCGTCGCCGGCGCGCTGATGGCCGTGTTCGTGAGCCTCTCTGTCGGGCTCTCGGCGGGATCGGCCAACACGACCCGCGCGGCGGCCGGCGCGTTCGGCCTGTTCATCGTCTTCCTGTTCCGGCTCTGGGAAGGCGTTCCGGTCGCCGTCCGATACGTACTCAACGGGTTCTCGTTTCCGTCCGGGTCAGCCCCGACCTGGGCGAACGTCTGGCGACACCTCCAGCCGATGGCAGCCCTCCGGAACGCGGTCGCCGGGGTCGAGCCGATCCTGACAGATGCCTTCGTCGCGTACGCCCCCGGAATGCCCGAAGGAGAACCCTACTACGCCGAACCGTGGTTCGGAGCGGTGGTCGTGGCCGCGTGGATCGTCCTGCCCGTGACGCTCGGCTACCTGAAGCTCCGGACGGCTGATTTATAAGACGTCGCGTTCTTCGAGGAGTTCTTCGAACGCCGCTTCGTCAATGACCGGGATACCCTCGCGTTCGGCGGCCTCACGCTTGCGCTGACCGGGGTTCTCCCCGACGACGAGGTAGTCGGTGTTGCCGGAGACGCTGCTCGTCGCGGAACCGCCGTGGGACTCGACCAGATCCTGTGCCTCCTTGCGGGTGTAGTCCTCCAGCGAACCCGTGAAGACGAACGTGAGTCCGGTGAGTTCGTCGCCGCCGACCGTGTCGGCTTCCTGTGGGGAAACGTGTTCGAGCAGTCGATCCAGCGTCCGCTGGGTCTCTTCGCGACCGAAGAACGTCACGATGCTGTCAGCGATCTCGGGTCCGACGTCCGGGACCGACTGGAGTCGGTCGGTTTCGCCGGCTTCGGCCGTCTCGCGGAACGATTCGAAAGTCCCGAATTCTTGGGCGAGCGCGGCCGCCGTCGCCGACCCGACTTCCGGAATGCCAAGCGCCGAGAGGAAGTCTGCCAGCGGCGGCTCGCGGCTCTCGGACAGTTCCACGAGCAGGTTCCGGGCGCTTCGCTCGCCCCAACCGTCCAGTTCCGCGAGCGCGTCGGCGTCCAGCTCGTAGAGATCCGGCAACGACTCGATCAGGCCAGCCTCCAGCAGTTGCTCGACGCTGGCCTCGCCCAGACCCTCGATATCCAGTCCGGTCCGGGAAGCGTAGTGGACGATCGCCTGTTCTAACTGGGCCTCGCAGGTGAATCCGCCCGGACAGAACGCCATCGGGCCGTCTCGCTCAACTGGGCTCCCACAGATCGGACAGGTATCGGGGAATTCGAACGTTCCGTCGGCGCGCTCGTCGGTAACGTCCACGACCTGCGGGATGACGTCGCCGGCCCGTTGGATCCGGACCTCGTCGCCGATCGCCACGCCGAGGCGCTCGATCTCCGCGGGGTTGTGCAGGGTCGCACGGGAGACAGTGACGCCCCCGACTTCGACCGGATCAAGCAAGGCGACGGGCGTCAACCGCCCCGTGCGGCCGACCTGGACGACGATGTCGCGGACGCGGGTGGTCTCCTTTCGGGCCGGGAATTTGTAGGCGAACGCCCAGCGGGGCGCTCGCGAGGTCGATCCCAGTAACTCGCACGCCTCGCGATCGTTCACCTTGATTACGGTGCCGTCGATCTCGTAATCGAGGGCGTCCCGAGCGTCGAGCATTCGATCACGGTAGTCGATGGCCGCCTCGATATCGTCGACGAGTTCGACGTCCGCGGAGACCCGCAGTCCCCACTCGGGGAACCGTTCGTACATCTCCGAGTGGAAGTCGAAGTCGATGCTCGCATCGAGCACACCGAAGAAGAAGATCGAGAGGGGGCGCTCGGCCGTGATCGAGGGATCGAGTTGCCGAAGCGTCCCGGCAGCGGCGTTACGCGGGTTAGCGAAGGGGTCATCCCCGCGCTCGACGCGCTCACGGTTGTACTCGTTGAACGCCTCCCGAGGCATGTACACCTCGCCGCGCACGGCCAGGAAGTCAGGATAGTCGCCCCGGAGCCGTTCCGGGACCGCACCGATCGTCCGGACGTTCTCGGTGACGTCGTCGCCCTCCTCGCCGTCGCCGCGGGTCGCGGCTCGCTGATAGACGCCGTCCTCGTAGACGACCTCGATCGAGAGACCGTCAAATTTGGGTTCGCAGTGGTACTCGACCGAGCCGTCGTAGTTCGCCTCGTCCAGTTCCCGGCGGACGCGGTCGTCAAAGGCTCGCACGTCCTCGGCGTCGCCGCTCTGCTCGATCGAGCCCATCGGCGCGACGTGTTCGACGGTCTCCAGTTCCTCGACCGGCTCGCCGCCGACGCGCTGGGTCGGGCTGTCCTCGGTTTCGAGATCGAATGCGTCTTCGAGATCGCGTAGCCGAGCGAAGAGCGTGTCGTAAGTCCGATCGCCGATCACGGGGTCGTTCTCGACGTAGTATCGGTAATCGTGATAGCGGATCGCTTCTCGAAGATCGGCGGCCTGCTTGCGGGCACTCTCGGGATCGAGGGCTTCGGCCGCCTCGAAGTCGGTCGGCGGGTCCTCGACGTAGGGATTGTCCGGCGGCTCGACGTCTGGCATGGGTGAGAGCGAGTGCGCCGGGTGAAAGAAGGCTACGGATTAGTAGGGACTCACACGGACTGGTGTCCGTGCGAACTCACTCGCATTGCGCGTGACGATCGGATCGCCCCTGGCAAGTGCGATCCCGGCGATCATCGCGTCGACCGCACCGATCCGTTCACCCCGTGACTGCAGATCTCGCTGCACGTCGACGGCGTGGCGTGCAGCCTCGCCATCGTAGGGCACGAGCGGAACGTCGTCCATGATCTCCTCGAACCGCTGACCCGTCGCCGCTTCTGGGTCGAGACCGACAGCTACCTCAGTGTAGACGAGCGTCGGAACGACGAGCAACCCGTCACCGATCTCGTCGAGTTTGGCGACCGCAGCGTCGTCGGCGTCGAGCAGATCGATCAGAAAGCAGGCGTCGAGAATCACTGTTCAGCCCGTTCCTCTGGATCCATCCGTGAGTTCACGTCCTCACGAAACGCTCGCGATCGCTCGCGGAGTCGATCGACTTCCTCCCCGTCCAGCAACCCTACGAGACCGTACAGCGGATGCCCGTCGTCCCCGAGGAGTCGATCGATGACGTCGCTGAAACTCTCGCCCTCGCCTTTGGCTCTCCGTAATCGCTCATAGGTTTCCTCTTTGAGGCTAATCGTTTTGCTGGACATCTGTGTATCTGTGTATATAGATTCTTTGTATATAAATCCCGTCCGAGAACGCCCGTTCGCCGACGATCGATCCTACAGTCCGGCGACGTCTTCGATGGCGTCGGTCAGTTCCTTGACGCTTTCGACGGTGTGTTCGCCCATGTGGCCGATGCGGAAGGTATCCTCTCCGATGTCGCCGTACCCGTTCGAGAAGACCAGATCGTACTTCCCGGAGACTTCCTCGATGGTCGCCGCGACGTCGATGCCCTGGGTGTTCTCGACGGCCGTGACCGTCTGGGATCGGTACCCCTCCTCGGCGAACAGCCCGAAGTGTTCGCGGGCCCACTCGTGGGTGTACTCGGCCATTTCGCGGTGACGCTGGTCGCGGGCTTCGTGGCCCTCCTCCAGCATGTGTTTCATCTGCTTGCGGTAGGCCAGCATCAACGGGATAGCGGGCGTCGAGTGCGTCTGGCCCTTGCGGTCGTAGTAGTCCAGACATCGCTGGAAACCACCGTACCACGACGCCGAGTCCTTCTGTCGTTCACGCTCGTAGGCGTCCTCGCTAACGGTCGTGATCGCCAGCCCCGGCGGCATGGCGAAGGCCTTCTGGGAGGAAGTGAAGATCGCGTCGATGTTGTGGCCCTCGACGTCGACGTAGTCGCCGCCGAGACAGGAGATCGCGTCGACGACGAAATAGGTGTCCGGGTAATCCCCGAGCAGATCGCCGACTTCTTCGACGGGGTTGCGCACGCCGGTGGAGGTCTCGTTCATCACCATGCCGACGGCGTCGTAGTCCCCCGATTCGAGCGCATCGTGGACGTCCTCGGGTTTGACTGCCGTCCCCCACTCGTACTCGATGCGGTCGACGTCCTTGCCGAGTCGCTCGGCGACGTTGGCCTGGCGCTCGCTGAACGCCCCGGAGGTCGGCACGAGCATCGAATCTTCGACGAGGTTGAGCGTCGTCGCCTCCCAGAACTCCGTCCCCGAGGCCGTGAGGACGATGACGTCCTGATCGGTATCGAGGAACTCCTTGGTGTCCTCGACGATGGTCGTATAGAGATCGGTCATTCGATCCATGCGGTGGCCGAACATCGGCTCGGCCATCGCCTCGATGACGTCCTCACGTACTTCGGTCGGACCCGGGAGATACAGCGTCTTCTCGGGATAGTCGTCTTTGTACTCGCGTTTTTCGGTCACCGGAACCACCTGTGTACCCTACCCTGGCCGCCGGGGTAGCATGGTAGTTTTGGTACTGTCCTGCGATCGGCTATTGCTAGTTGATATCACACATTGCGAATTTTGCCGTAACTCTCAGTTATAGACCTGTGTAGGTATATGAGTGTGATACATGACTGACGACGTCCCCCAGCGTTTCGGGACCCGCTGTGTCCACGCCGGCCAGCAACCGGATCCCGAGACCGGATCGATCGCACCGCCGATCTACCAGACCACTTCCTACGCGTTCGGCGACGCCGACCGCGCGGCTGACCTCTATGCTCTGGAGACGGACGGAAACGTCTACTCGCGGTTCGATAATCCTACCGTGCGGATGCTCGAAAGGCGACTGGCCGATCTGGAAGGCGGGGTCGACGCCGTCGCTACCGGTTCAGGGATGGCCGCACTGGACGCCGCGACGCTGATCCTCGCGGAGGCCGGCGACAACATCGTCTCCGCCTCGTCGATCTACGGTGGCACTCACAGCTACTTCACGAAGACTGCCAGCCGGCGCGGGATCGAAGCGCGGTTCGTCGACACGCTCGATTACGACGCCTACGCCGAGGCCATCGACGAGAACACCGCCTACGTCCACCTCGAAACGATCGGCAATCCCTCGCTCGTGACGCCGGACATCGAGCGCGTCGCCGAGGTGGCTCACGAGAACGACACGCCGCTGTTCGTCGACAACACCTTCGCGACGCCCGCACTCGCTCGACCGCTCGAACACGGCGCAGATCTGGTCTGGGAGTCGACGACCAAATGGATCCACGGGTCGGGCACGACCATCGGCGGGATCCTCGTCGACGGTGGTTCTTTCTCCTGGCGCGAGCACGCCGGGAAGTATCCCGAGATCGGTGCGGAGAATCCCTCCTTCGACACGAACTTCGCCGAACAGTTCGGTGATCGGGCGTTCACCGTCGCCGCACGCCAGCGCGCTGTCCGGAGTCTCGGCGACGGCCAGGCTCCCTTCGACGCCTGGCAGACCCTCCAGGGTACAGAAACGCTCTCAGTCCGAATGGAACGCCACTGCGAAAACGCCGCTGAGGTCGCCGCGTGGCTCGATGACCTCCCCGAAGTCTCCTGGGTGACCTATCCCGGTCTCGAGAGCCACGAGACGCACGAAAACGCCGAGAAGTACCTCGACGGCGGCTACGGCGGGATGATCGCCTTCGGGCTGGAAGGCGGGTTCGAGGCGGGCAAAGCACTCTGTGAGGAGACTGTTCTCGCGCAGTTTATCGCCAACGTCGGCGACGCCAAGACCCTGATCATCCATCCCGCGTCGACGACCCACGCCCAGTTGAGCGAAGACGCCCAGCGCGAGAGCGGCGTCACGCCCGATTTGATCCGGCTGTCGGTCGGGATCGAAGACGTCAGAGACATCATTGCTGACCTCGAAGGAGGCATCGAGGCAATCTAAGTATGGAGGTCGAGCGCGGGACGGTCTCGCTTGGCGAGTTCGAGTTCGAGTGTGGGGAGTCGATCCCGGAACTGGAAGTCGCATACGAGGCCTACGGCGAGTTCACCGGTAACAACGCGGTGCTGGTGTGTCACGCCCTGACCGGCAGCGCACACGTGGCCAGTCATCGGGAAGCCGGCGGCACCAGCGGCCAGGCCCGGGCCTGGTGGGACGACATCGTCGGCCCGGGAAAAGCCATCGACACTAACGACTACTACGTCGTCTGTGCGAACGTCCCCGGATCCTGCTACGGGACGACCGGTCCCGAAAGCGAGCATCCCGAAACGGGCGAGCCGTACGGAACGGACTTTCCACCGGTGACGATCGGCGACTGGACGGACGCCCAGCGCGAGCTGCTGGACGAACTCGGCGTGCCCGCGCTCCACGCCGTCGTCGGCGGCAGCGTCGGTGGGATGAACGTCCTCGAGTGGGCCAAACGTCATCCAGATCACGTCGATCGGATCGCTCCGATAGCTGCCGCGGCGAGGGTCGATGCCCAGTGTCTCGCGCTCGACGGGATCGCTCGCCGGGCGATCACGACCGATCGGAACTGGAACGGCGGCGACTACTACGGCGACGGTCCCGATCCCGACGAGGGGCTGGGGATCGCCCGCCAGATCGGTCACGTAATGTACCTCTCGAAAGCCAGCATGGAGAAGAAGTTCGGCCGCCGATCGGCGGGCCGGGACGCCACTCGCACGTTCCCGACCGATCCTGCCGCGACCTTCTTCCCGTATCGTGACGTCGAATCCTATCTCGACTACCAGGCCGATCGGTTCGTCGAACGGTTCGACGCCAACAGCTACCTCTATCTGACCCGAGCGATGGACAACTACGACCTCGCTTCGGGGTTCGAATCAGACAGTGGCGCGCTCGCCGCCTTCAATGGAGAGGCGCTCGTGATGTCATTTACCGCCGACTGGCACTTCACCGTAGATCAGGCCGAGGACCTCGCCGAATCGCTCCGCACGGCCGACGTCGGAACAGCCCATCACGTCGTCGAGTCCGACCACGGCCACGACGCCTTCCTGGTCGAACCCGGCAACGTCGGCCCGCCGCTGGCTGATTTCATCGACGAGGGCGTCGAGGGATCGGCCGTCTCCGATACGGCAGAGGAAGGGATCGAGGAGAGCCGCGAGTTCGCACCCGTCCACAACAGCCTGTTTTCGGCCTAGCTCGTGATATTCGCGAGCAACTCGGAGACGAATTCGATTTCGTCGTCGTTGACCCCGTGACCCATCCCCTCGTAGAGGCGTTTCGTCACATCACCGCCGAGTCGTTCGAAGACGGCGGCCGATTCGTGGACCCGCTCGGCCGGAATGTGCGGGTCGACGTCGCTACAGCCGAAAAAGACGGGTGTGTCGTCGAGATTACCCTCAAACTCGTCGGGGTCGATGGATTCACCGATTAGGCCGCCGCTGAGAGCGACCAGCCCCCCGTAGCGGCGGGGATTGCGCGCGACGAACTCGCTGGCCAAGCAAGCCCCCTGGGAGAACCCGAGGATGACGACGCGCTCTGTCGGAATATTTGCGCCCCCGGCTTCGGCGACGGCGTCAGCGACAGCCTGTAGTCCCGAGGTTCGACCGGGTTCGTTTGCCTCGACGGGCGCAGTGAACGGATTCGGATACCAGGAGTTCCCGGCGGCTTGGGGGGCGAGATAGGCGAGGCCGTCGGCCTCAAACTGTTCGGTCATGTTCAGGATGCCCCGGGCGGTCGCACCGCGGCCGTGTACCAGTACCGCCGCGGCGTCGGCGTCCACGAGTGACCTGCCGGCGGTCACGAGTGGCTGGTTCTGATGGAGCGTATCGCTGTTATCGTGGTGCACGAACCCGCTATGGCCCCTAGCCGTTCAAGAGTTGCGTGGCGAGCGGCCGGTCGAAACTGCGCCGCCCACCGGTAAGGTTTTTGAGATAGGTCTCCTGATTCCGTCCGTGGGCAATCTCCTCCACGAAGACGTAAACCTACGACGGGACCGTTGGCAAGTTACAGATGCACCGTGTTTCGTGGAGGTGACACAGATGCGAGCGAGCGAACGACGGAGGATCTACTACCGTGAATGATAGCTGGCCGATGACTGATGGTGGAGCGGGCCCACAGATCGAAGGGACGCGTCCACGGATCGAACGCCATCCGCTGTTCGACGGCGTGCGGATTATCGATCCGATCGAAGGGACCCAGTTCACTCTGCTGACGCCCGCGTCCGTCGACCCGACCGAGAGCGAAACAGACGAGTTCTACTTCCCGGTCGACACCGCGGCGTCGATCTGTACGAACGAGATTGAGACGCCGTATTTGGTTGACGTCTGGATCAGGGACACCGACGGGAATCTCGTCGCCCAGAGCACCAACGAGGAGGAGATATCGGTGCCGCCGGGACAGTACAACCTGGAAGTGTCCTCCGCGCAGATGAAGCTCTACCTCGCCGTCGAGGGGAGCGTCTCCGTGGAGACACACGACGACCGTATCCGCCTCTCCTTCGGGCTAACCAGCTGCGTGACGATCGGTGTCCGGTCGATGCACGAACAGCCGGCAGCGACAATCACCACGACCGACGAGCCGGAAGATCTGATGGCCGCGATCTCGGCGTTCGGATCGGCGCTCAAGACCACGACCTGCGAGCGATCGTTTCCCACGCTTCGGGGACATCCACCGCTGCTCGAACGAGGGGACGAGCTCGATGTGCCGGACTACCTTGACGTGCCAGAGACGGGCGTGCGGATCGAAGTCCCACCGGCACACGAGTACATTTACCCCGTCGCGTCGCTGGCGTACTATCTCGGTGCCACAGTCATGCCGGGGCCGGAGCCGCGACTGAACACCGACGGCGAATGGTTCTCGCTGACGGCCGACGGCGACTTCGAGTCGACCGTTGCTCGCCTACTCAAACACGTGTTCTTGATGGACAGCGTCACCCGGACTGAGGGATATTACACTGTGGATCTCCACGAGCGAGAGGTCATCGAAGACAGGACGGATCTGGACTTCGCCGACCTGTACGAGCAGCCCCTGGCAGAGCAGGTTCGGACGTATCTCTCCATCCCGTATGAGAAAATCGAGGACGCCGTCCCGCGATGGAAGCTGACTGCCGACGTCGTCCCCGAACCAGAGCATGCCGAGACGCTACCGTTTCTGGCCAACGACCTGTCCGTGATCCGGTGTCCAAGCCACGAGACAATCCAGTCCCGATCGATTCACGATACCGAACCGACGCTCTCGGACTTCTTCGGTTCGTCTTCAGCGACTTCCCGGGGCGGACTGATCCGCTCGACGAACCTGTCTCGTTCCGAGACGAGCGATCCCGAGCAGCCCTTCGAAGAGCACGTGTTCCGGCCCGAAGAGTCCGAAAGCATCGAGCAGGCGTACGTCGGCGACGGCGTCCCGCTCGGGGCGAGCAAGCTGACGATGGAGGCGTTCACTCGTCGCCTGGAATATCAGCCCTCTGAGGACGCTCGAACGGAGGTTCTCGTCGTCTGTAACGAACCGGAGATGGCCGACGAGAACATCGTGTCGGATATCTACGGGACCCGGGAGTGGCTCGACTTCGACATCACGATCAAGAACGAACTCACGACGGACGAGATGGAAGATGTCCTGGCGACGGATGCGGATTTCCTCCACTACATCGGGCACGTCGACAAGGAGGGGATCCGCTGTACCGATGGGTGGCTCGATACCCGGACACTGGACGAAGTCGGGGTGAGCGCGTTCCTCTTGAACGCCTGCAAATCCTACGAACAGGGACAGGCACTCGTCGAGAAGGGTGCGATCGGCGGGATCGTCACCGTCACCGACTTGTTGAACGAAACAGCAACCAAATTGGGACAGACGTTGGCTCACTTATTGGATGCTGGTTTTTCTTTACTGGCGTCGCTAGATTTGTTGGAGCGAAGGAGTATCATCGGGAACCATTATTTAGTTGTTGGTGATGGAAATGCCCAAGTTGTCGAAAGTCAAACCGGAGCACCATACTTAGCAAGAGTAGAATACGGAAGCGAAAAGATGGATGTTCAACTCTACTTTTACCCATCGAGGAACTATGGACCCGGATCATTAGTAAGCCCAAAATTGGGGGACAGTAATATAAAATATTTGACCGGTGACGGAACAGAAAGGTACTCTATTGATATGAATAGCGCTGACAAATTTTTCAAAACCCACGGATTTCCGGTTGAGATTGATAACTCTATTTACTGGAGTGAAGAATATCCGTTCGGGCGATAATTAGGGGCCTGCCGTCGTGGAAGCGTGACCACCTGCCACCGTCCCAGCCTGGGTCAACAAGACAGTCATCCAGAACAGGACGC
>JAZKRQ010000023.1:0-25778 GCA_036628575.1 Halapricum sp. | reverse complement strand
TCGAGCGAGGACGCTGCTCGCGAGTTGGCAGCACACGTCTCGACGTTCGTCTTCGATCGATCCAACTGGACGTAGCCCGGCGGCCGACGATAGGTCCCGGCCAAACCGGCCGCCGTGTTGGGTTTTTTGAATGCCGAGTCCTGTATCAACGTATGGCACTTGCCCGTCACGGATCGGGCCCGACAGCGGAAGTCGGGGCACTGGCCTCCCAGATCCACCCGGTTTTCATGCTCCCGCCCGTCGCGTCGTCGCTGTTCGGGGCCGCGCTCGCGGGCGATTTCGTCGTCGGGCTGGCGCTCCTCCACGCCACGTCGGCCTTTTTCGCCCTCTATACGGCTCACGTCAAGGACGGCTACGTGGACTTCCACCACCGTGGAGAGGACGACGACCACCCGCTGACGGCTCGCGGCTGTCGGCTCGCGATGGCAGGCTCGACCACTGCGTTCGGGCTCTGTATGGCGTCGATCTGGCTTCTGGTGGGCCCGATCGCCGCTGCAATCACTCTTCCCGGGTGGGTGATCGGCTACCTCCACGCCCCACAGTTCGACATGAATCCTGTGACTGCGACTGCTGGCTATCCGAGCGGGATCGCGCTGGCGCTGGTGGGAGGTTTCTACGTCCAGGCAGGGACCGTCACCGCCGAGGTCGCGGCCTTCGCGGTCGTTTTCCTGACGATTCTCTCCGGGATCAAAGTGATCGATGACGCTCAGGACTACGAATACGACCGCTCGATCGACAAGCGCACAGTGGCGGTCGTCCTCGGACAGGGGACGGCTCGACGGTTCGCGTTCGGCTTGATGGTCGCCGGCCTGCTCGGGGTCGTCGGCCTGGCTGTCAGCGCAGTGTTCCCGCCGGGATCGGTCGTCGCCGCAGTCGCGTTCGGTGCAGTCGCTCTCGCTGCTGCCCGCGCAGGCCCGGAGATCGCCACGATGCTGTTGATCCGCGGCTCGTACGTCTTCCTGGCAGCACTGGTGACCGTCGTCTGGCTGGAACCGTTCGCGTGACTGTCGACGGATCGGCAAGGTTTTACATCGGAATCTGTTACTCCTATGGCGGTATGAACGATATTCGAACCGGTCTCTCTTACGGAGACGCACTGCTGGTTCCTCAGCGCTCACCGGTCGATAGTCGGAGTAACGTCGATCTCTCGACGCAACTCACGCCCGCGATCGAACTCGAAACGCCGCTGCTGTCGGCACCGATGGACACCGTAACGGGCGCACAGACTGCTATCGCTCTCTCCCGGGCGGGTGGCTTCGGAACCATCCACCGCTTTATGACCGTCGGCGAACAGGTCGAGGCCGTCGAGGAGGTCGTTTCGTCGGGCGAACGGTGTGGCGCGGCAGTCGGTATCGCCGAAGACACGATCGGTCGGTCGAGGGCGGTCCTCGACGCCGGCGCGTCGCTAGTGATGGTTGACGTTGCACACGGTCATCTGGAACGGGCACTGGACGCCGTTGCGGAGCTCCGAGAGGCCTTTCCCGACGCCGAGATCGTGGCCGGTAACGTCGCGACCAAACAGGGCGTCCGCGACCTGGCCGAGGCCGGTGCCGACGCGGTCAAGGTCGGGATCGGACCGGGAAGCCACTGTACGACCCGCCGAGTCGCCGGCGCTGGCGTTCCTCAACTGACGGCCGTCGACGATTGCGCTGACGCCGCTGAACCGCTCGGCGTCCCGATCATCGCCGACGGCGGGATCCGCACATCCGGCGACGCGGTGAAGGCGCTGATGGCCGGAGCCGACACCGTGATGATGGGGAGTCTTTTCGCTGGTACCGAAGAGGCGCCCTCCGAGATGGTCGAGATCGAAGGCAAACGCTACAAGCGTTCCCGGGGCATGGCGACGACGGCCGCCAACGAGCACCGCTCGGACAAAGAGAGTGAGGACTCGGCGCCCGGGGCCGACGAGGGCGTTGAAGGGTTGACCGAATACAAGGGTCCGCTGGAAGACGTCGCGTCGGAGTTCGCGGCGGGAATGAAATCGGGGTTGTCCTACGTCGGCGGTCACACCCTCGAAACGGCGCGCGAACGGGCCGAGTTCATCCAGGTCGCACCGAGCGCCCAGGACCGGGAGGGTGCCCACGGTGACCATGACTGGGAGACTGTCTCAGTGGACGACTGACGGGGCGCGTTCAATTTTATAATCCGGGGCCGCATGCGTCCGCTATGGACGTTGACAGCGCGAAGTGTCCAAACTGCGGGGCGTCGATCAGTGGCGACGAACTCGACGAACTGGCAGTGAGCAGCGGCGGGATCACACCGATGGGTGCGGGAAAGAGCAGCGACACGCTCTATGTCTGCCCGTCCTGCAACACGATTCTGGGGTGATGACCGGTCTGACAGGGGTAAACGGCGGCTAGTTCGCCGTCGATACGATCTTGATCACGTCACCCTCCTCCAGTTCTTGCTGGTCGCTGATGCGCATGTCTTTGCGCGCATCGACGGCGTGGAGGTAGCCATCGCCGATGTCCGAGTGGACCGCGTAGGCGAGGTCTTTCGGCGTCGAGGCTTCCGGGAGGAGAAAGGCGTCAGGGAGGACGTTGCCCTGACCGTCAGTCCAGTGTGTCTCGTTCTGAACGGGGTAGACTGTGATGTGGTCCAGCAGGTCGTAGACTGCGTAGTCCAGCGCGTCCTGAACGCCGGTGCCGCCCCACTCGCGCATGACCTCGCGGATCGTCTCCAGGCCCTGTCGCTGCTGGTCGTTGATGTCCCCGACGATATCGAAGTCCGGGTCGCCGGGATCGTATTCGATCACGCCAGCTTCGGCGGCCTTCCGGAGGGCGAGTTCGCCGTCTGCCGTGGCAGGAATGACTGCCTCGGCGGCCTCCCGCAGGCGTTCCAGGTTCTCCTCCGGTGCGATGTCGGCCTTGTTGGCGACGACGACGATCGGCTTCGTCCGCTGGCGGATGTCCTCCGACAGTGCCTCACGATGATCGTCGGTCCACTGGATCGGATCATCTGGATACTCGAGATCCCGTAGCGCCCGGGAGACGTCCAGTTCCGTCGCGCCGACGCCGGTGAGTAGGTCCGTCAGTTCCTCCTCGATTTCGAAGTCCGGCGAGCGGGAGGCCCGCTCGATCGATTCCCAGTTGCGCTCGATAATGCTGGCCAGCCACAGGTCCATCTCCCGCTCGATGAAGTCCAGATCCTCGACGGGGTCGTGTTCGCCGACTTCGACCGGCTCGCCCTCCGCGTCGGTCGCGCCCGCCGCGTCGACGACGTGCAAGATTACGTCGGCATTGGAGAGTTCGTCCAGAAACTGGTTGCCCAGGCCTTTCCCCTCGTGGGCTCCGGGGACGAGTCCGGCAACGTCCAGCAGTTCGACGGGAACGTAGCGTTTGCCGTCGTGACAGTGCTCGTCGCCGCAGCGCTCCTCTAGCTCGAGACAGGGGCACTCCGTCCGGACGTGCGTGATGCCGCGGTTGGCGTCGATCGTGGTGAAGGGGTAGTTGCCCACGTCGACCTCGGCCATCGTCGCCGCCTGATAGAAGGTGGACTTGCCGGCGTTGGGTTTCCCGGCAAGCGCGATCGAGAGCATATCTTCGAGTGGGTGACCCCGGTCCAAGGGGATTTCGATCGTGCGGGTCTCGAACCGACTGTCGACCTGTCGACTCCGAAATAGATATTCCGCGTCAATTCTCAGAGACTCGTACAACACGGACGGCGCAGAACTCCTGATGCCTATGGTTCCTTTCATACTGACCGCTGTAAGTCTGTTCCGGGTCGACCGCACGACAGCGTCCTGGCGAGTGACGCGAGCCAGGGCTCGGGAGACGTGTCTCCAGGCGTGCGGGCGCACCGGTAAATCGTTACAGCGGTCACTATCAGATCGTTCGGTTCCTGATCGCCGGCTATCTCGCCGCTGGCGTGCTGGTGGCGCGCAGTTCGCTGACGTGACCGACACCGACCACGGGACGACGCGGCCGGTCTGGATGCGCAGTCATCATGAATCGAGGGATAGATTGAAAACCCGGCTATGATCGTCGATCCAAATTTTCATTGTTGATCCAACAAATTGGCCGTCATGAACAAACGACTCACTGTTGGGATCCTCATGGGAGCGTTTCTGGGAATTTTCTGCATACTCGGAGTCGGTCTCCGGATCGGCTTCGAGGGCAACAAACTGTTCCTGTTCTCGATGTGGTACAATCGGGTCATCATGGGGCTCGTAATCGGATTGGCGGGTGGAATCCGATTTATCGATTCCAGGTACAACGTCATATTCAGGGGCTTCGTGCTGGGGCTCGTGGTGACCACAGCGATCATGTTCACGAGCGAATTCCGTGATTGGCCGAGTTTCTTCGCTGGACTAGCCTACGGCGTGATTATCGACTGGGTCGCGACCCGGTATAGCTGATCGGAATTTCACCGCTTTCGTCAACAGCCCAGATGAGACCGATTTTCTCCCGGAATTCTTAGTATGGAATACGAACGAGAGTTCAACCAGAAAGCAGAGGCGTCTCCTTGCTGAACTCATAGTGATTACTGTAACGATTTACCGGTGCGACCGCCCGACGCCGTGCGGTCGACCCGGAACAGACTTACAGCGGTCACTATCAGCCCCCTGTTCAGCACACTGTTTTTGACAAATATCGCTTAGATTACTGTTATAATTCTATTATTCAGTTACGTAATATGAGTTCTTCCCGTGGGATATGTCGATGTAATCTCTTTACTCGTTGATTAGTTCCTCTGTCGTGTCAAACCGGACGCCGTCTACGAAGATACCCTCCTCACTGGTGATGGTGATCTCGTGGTCCAAGGCGTCGAACGAAAGTTCCCACCGCGTGTGCTCGTGATTGGCAAGCATACGGAGGACGGTTGGATTGATGTCCTCATGGAGGCTGTACTCGAAGTTCGCCGGAGCAACCTGGTCGGCATGAGCGAGCGCAGAGGTCACCTGTCTCACGATGTCTTGCTCATCTGTGGATTTGACAACATCCGAGGGCCCTCGAAATTGTATAGTGTGGTTTGTCATGTTATTCAGCTCTATCCGGTGTACGTCGGCACCATCGGATACGTCTAGACTGGTATTATCCGAGTTGATTGCCGATTACAACATCAAATCGTCAGTCGCAAGTGTAAATTTGATCTCCGAATTTTCAGAACTGATAATCAGAGAGACACGTGCGACCAAGTGAATATCCGGTGTCGACTTTCTTTCAACTGCCGAATACGCGCTCTGTGTCTCACAGTAGAGTTGCTGGAAACTTCTGTGTAGCTTGGTTCAACGCGGGCAAGATGGAGGCGCGTATCTCGCACGGCACCAGCACCAGACGCTGAACTGGTCCCGGAAGCACACAGGCCTCATATTCGGCCACAGTCAAGGTCGTTTTCCGTCACGTCGCTGGATCGGGGTGATCGCCGTCTGGCCCATCTGCGGCCGGTTCGGGCTGTCTTTCAACCGTGTCGTCGCTGGCCTCGTCGGTTTCGGCGTCTTCGTCCGGTTCCTCTTCGCCGGCCGAAGACTGTTCGTTTTCCATTTCCGCGGCCATTTCAGCCATCGCCTCGGCGTCCTCGTCGGGTTCCTCTAGGACGGCGTCGGTGTGGAGCTGGATCTCGCCGCTGGCGCGGATTGTCCCGTCGACGGTGGCGTTCTCGTGGAGCCGGACGTTCTCGGCGGCGATGTCCCCCCAGATCTTCACGCCGGGGCCGATCGCGACGTCGCCGTTGCGAGTCGTCACGTTTCCCTTGATATCGCTGCCGCGGCCGACGACGATGTCGCCCTTGCTCCGGAGGCTGCCGAAGATCACGTTGTCCCGTCCGACGATCACCTCCGCGGCGCGGATGTTCCCGTGGATCCGGCAGTCGTCGCCCATCTCAGCCGGTGTCGAGACGCGCCAGGCGTCGTCGCTCACGGTCGCGCCGCGCGGGATCACGACCGGTTCGTCCTCGCGGTCGTTGTCGAGCAGTTCCGAGAGGGTGTCTTCGGCGGCTTCCTCCTCACCGATCCGCAGCAGCTGGCCGAGATAGACGAACAGGAAGACGATCGTCGGCATGGGGTTGCGGATGACGATCCAGCCGTTGGCCTCAAACCCCTCTTCGATTTCTACGTCGTCGCCGATGTCGATATCGCCCGCGACCTTCAACTGGCCGCCGACGTGGACGCGCTCGCCCAGATAGGCGTCCTCGCCGACGAGGACGTTGTCCGCGACGTCACACCACATGTCCAGCCGGCAGTCACCCTCAGCTTCGATATGACCGCCGAAGCGGACGCGCTCGCCGGCGATCACGTTCCGTCCGCGGACCCCGAATTCTACTGTCGACTGACCGCCGACGAGCACGTCGCCGTCGGTTACGAGGTCGTGTTCCTCGACGGTCGTACCGTCTGGGATCGACAGTTCGTCCAGTGGGTCCGAGCGGAACAGCACACGTACTATACTGATATCGTCCGTATTAAAGCCACAGCACGCGTCTTTCGGCCGTCTGACGCACGTCAGACGTCCCCGGAGCCGATCAGATCGGATCGGTCTCGTTTTGAGTTCCCGTCGCCAACGGAAGCTAATGACCGTGCTTTCGTTTGACGAACAGGGCGTGGACGTGATCTATGAAGGCCACGAATTCCGTCTGGAGAAGTCACTCATCGAGGAGGCAACCCAGAAGTCCTATCCGGACGTGACCGACCACGAGGTGCTCAAGATCGTCGAGGAGGAACCGTCGCTGTCGGGTGAACCCCGGCGGATCGGCGAAGTGCTCGACTAGACGACAAACAGCAGGTATGGGATCACGAATATCGTGACGAAGATGATCGCCAGAAGCAACGCGTACCCGAGGACCGCCCCGGCGACCCCGCGCCACGCTGGCTGGTCGAACTCCGAGAGCTTCATACCGGACGGTCGGTCACGATCCTCTTAGAGATTCGGGGTTAGAACTGATAGCGCCGGTCGTCGGGGTCGTTTCCTGCTCCGGTGCCTGTCATCCCCGTTCCGCCGGCCATCTCGTCGAAGGTCATCCCTGATAAATATTCATCGTACGTGACGTCGTACTTGTCACGAAGCTGGAAGTCGAGCCGACCCATGTCGACCTGTTGCTGGAAGAACGCGTGTACGGCGCGGCGAACGAGTTCGTCGGGATCAGTCGGCCCCATCGCGGCGGTCAGCATCGCGAGTTCGGTTCTCGTTTCCCGGTCCAGGGCCACGTCGAGGGTCTCGCCAAGGTCACCGGCCGCGTCTGTCACGTCCGCGTCGAGGTCGTCGAGGCTCATACGTGGTGGTACTCCCTGATAGGCAAACGCCTTTCGGCAGAGCCACGGCACCGTATCATCGGGAGCGCGCCCGGACAGACGACTGATAGCGGCTGCCGGGTTCGGCAGACTCAAACCGCTCGCGCCGTAGCCTCAGGTGATGAGTGAGGCGGTTGAACTCCTCCCGGACGATGTTCAGGCCGTCCGAGAGTCGTTGATCGAGTGGTACGAGGACGACCATCGGGAGTACCCCTGGCGGGAGACGACCGATCCATACGAGATTCTCGTCTCGGAGGTGATGAGCCAACAGACCCAGCTGGACCGCGTGGTCGCGGCCTGGCGTGATTTCCTCGATCGGTGGCCCGACGTCGCAACGCTCGCGGCAGCCGAGCGCGCCGATGTCGTCGCTTTCTGGACGGACCACAGCCTCGGGTACAACAACCGCGCGAAGTACCTCCACGAGGCCGCCCGGCAGGTCGTCAACGACCACGGTGGGACATTCCCCCGCGATCCCGACGGCCTTCAGGAACTGATGGGTGTCGGTCCCTACACCGCCAACGCCGTCGCCTCTTTCGCGTTCGACAACGGTGATGCCGTCGTCGACACCAACGTCAAACGCGTTCTGTATCGCGCCTTCGATGTCCCTGACGAGGACGATGAGTTCGAGCGCGTCGCGGGGGCACTCATGCCAGAGGAAGAGTCTCGGATCTGGAACAACGCGATCATGGAACTGGGCGGCGTGGCATGCGAGAAGACGCCCGCCTGTGACGGCGCGGGCTGTCCCTGGCGGGAGTGGTGCCACGCCTACCAAACGGGCGATTTCACCGCACCAGACGTCCCGACTCAGCCCGAGTTCGAGGGCAGTCGCCGACAGATGCGCGGCCGCGTGATATCGATTCTCAAAGACGCTGACGAAATCGAGGTTGACGCGCTTGGACCGCGTGTCCGTGTGGACTACGTCCACGACGGCGACGGCGAGGGGAGCCGCGAGTGGCTGCTGGACTTGCTGGGAGATCTCGAAGACGACGGGCTGGTAGAACTGGTTGAGGGGGGCGATTCGATCGCCGTCCGTCTCAAGCGATAGGTCCGCGAGCGACGACCAAGGGTCCTTTGTGGTGAGGAAGTCGTACGAGAACGCATGTCGGAACCACACGTCGTCGCGATCGTCGGCAGTCTCAGGGACGGTAGTTACACGAGAGTCGGCCTCCGGCGAGCCCTGCGGGAGGCCGAGTCGGCCGGTGCGAGCACGGACCTGCTCGACCTGCGCGAACTGGACCTGCCCGTGTTCGACGCGGACGCACGCGATGCCGGGGACGCCGGACAACTCAAGCGCCGCGTTCGCGAGGCTGATTCGATTCTCCTGGGCACGCCCGTGTACCATGGCTCGTATTCCGCCCCGCTGAAGAACGCCCTCGATTACTGTGGGTTCGACGAGTTCGAGAACAAGACCGTCGGCCTGCTGGGCGTTGCGGGCGGATCGTTCCCGATCACGGCACTGGATCACCTTCGGTCTGTCTGTCGCGCCCTCGATTGCTGGGTCATCCCCCATCAGGCCGCTCTGCCAAGAGCCGGCGAGGCAATCAACGATGGTGAAGTTACCGATCCAGATCTGGAAGAGCGGGTCGCGACACTCGGTGCGGAGGCCGTCAAGTACGCCAACATCGAACCGGATCCGCCATCCTTGGAGAGTACGGAGAACGTCGGCGCCGACGATTGATCACGAGCACGTCTGCACGGGTGATAGTGACTGCTGTAAGTCAATGCCGCATCGACCGCTCGGGGCGGTCGTACCGGCAAATAGTTACAGCAGTCACTATGCTTCGAACGGGTTTGGATACGACTTCCGCGGGTTCTTGGACCACGCCCTCGAGGGACAGTACGGACGGGAATGGATCTGGAAGTTGTTTTCTGGTCCGGTTGACGACGAACTCGTCGAGTGGACTGATAGTGATTACTGTAAGTCTGTTCCGGGTCGACCGCACGCTCTCGTGCGGTCGCACCGGTAAATCGTTACAGTAATCACTATGAACGGGGAAAACGAGGTCGCCCCAAGCAGTGAACTCGACGGCGCGAGGGCTAGAGAACGGGCGAATGTGAACGCTTGCCAAAGTTTGATGGCGGGGTGATGAAATATAGTATCATGTACCGGCCTCTGATTCGCATACAGAAGAGAGCCAGCGGTTTCCGTCCACTCTGGTATTCTCTCGGGAAGTCGACCGAGACGGGTACAGCATCTCCAGATGTCCGATCAACGGACCGGAGAGTACGGATCCGGGATCGTTTCAAACCCCCAGAGAGGTCTGTATGAACCCCGATTCTGCAGACGGGGAACCCGCCTCCGAGAACGCGTCGACGAACGAAACGGAGTCAGAACTCTCCCGTCTGCTTCCCGTCGATCGGCGTGACCTGCTAAACACCATGGGCGCGGCGGTGGTTTTTAGTGGTCGAGGGGAACGGATGCCCGCCAGCGACTGGCGATCGGATTTCAGTTCCGGTTCTGAGGCTCTCGTTGACACCAGTGGTCGCGTCGGGACAGTGGTCGACACGGACGGAGAGAGAGCTCTCGTCGGAACGCGGGTCGCGGACGGACCCGCGGGCACGGGTCCCGGGCTCGTCAGCGTCTACAGGTCCGTCGAAACGGGATGGGCTCGAACAGGGACACTCGTCGAGGAGGACGGACCCGGCGGATTCGGAGAGTCGGTCGCCGTCAGCGGGGCGAGCGCCGTCGTTGGAGCCGATTACGACACGCGAGAGGGCGGAGTCGTCTCCGGATCAGCGACGGTTTTTCTCCTGAGGGACGGAGAGTGGCGCCGGTCGCGGAAACTCGGTCCTACCGATCCGATCGGGATGGAACGGTTCGGGGCCGCAGTCGCTGTGGATGACGAAACGATCCTCGTCGGCGCCCCGACCGAAATGACCGAAGCCAGAGTCGGTGGTGGAGCGGTTAGCGTGTTCACCGTCGCAGAGGACGATATCGTGCGACACTCGAAAATCGTACCGGACGACGATATCGAGCGGTTCGGCCGCGCGCTGGCGGTGGACGACGACACGGCCGTCGTGGGTGGTGTCCTCGATAGATCGACGGTGACGAATAGTGGCGCGGCTATTGTCTACCGCCGATCGGGCGAGCGTTGGACGCGGGAAACGCGACTCACACCGGCGGAAACCGATCGCGACGACAAGTTCGGTACGACTGTCGCCGTCGATCGGGACACTGTCGTCGTGGGTGCGCCGAGCGAGACCAACGCCAACGGGTCGAACGCGGGTGCGGCTTACGTCTTCCAGCGGGCGGGAACGCGCTGGCACCGCCGCAGGCTACTCGCGCCTGACGGGACGAGCGACGAGCGCCTCGGGACGGGCGTGGCAATCGAGGGCGACCGGATCCTCGTCGGAGCCGAATACGGCGGTGAACCGGATACGAACGGTCTGATTCCGAGCGGACGTACGTACGTCTTCGATCGAAGGGGTGGTTCTAGTACCTGGACAGCCAGCGATGACGATGGCCCCGGGCAACAGGCCACCCATCTCGGGACGGCGGTCGCGATCGGATCCGGAACGGGGATCGTGACTGCCGACGGAAGCGAACGGACGAACGGTCCGGACGGAGTAATAGACGTGTTCGAACTATGATCAGGAGTCAGACGACGGGACGGGTGCGTGGAGCATCGACGGGTATCGTGACAGAAAGGGCCGGAGGGCAGTGACCTATGTCAGTGTCAGTCCGGCAATCGACCAGTGCGAGCACGGTTTCGATAATGGATCTGGCCGAGCAGGCATCGATGGATCCACCAGTGTCCCTCCGTGCTCTCCTCCAGCGGAAGCCGCCCGAGGACGTCATCTCCTACGGCGGCGAGATCTCGTACAATCGGCTTAACTGGGAGAACTGGGTCGACGACCACGGTGGCCAACGGCTGGAAGCGACGCCGAGCAGCAAGGCGGAACTGTTCGCTACGATCGACGAAAACAAGAACCGTTCCATTAGAGCGGTCGGATCCGGCCACTCCCACTCGAAGGCACCAGTTCCGGAAGGCCGCTACATCGACCTCAAATTCCTCACTGGCACGCTCGACAGCAACGGCTGGCTGAAGGACACGTCGGAGCTCGAGGTCGACGACAAGAAGTATCTCGTCAGGCTGAAAGGCGGGACACGAATCCGGGATCTCAACCGGCGGATTCTGGCCCCGGAAGGGCTGGCCCTCGCAAATATGGGTTCGTTCGACGGTCAGACGATCGCTGGAGCCGTCAACACCGGGACACACGGGACCGGGATCGGACTGTCCACGATCGCCGATCTCGTCAGATCCGTGGAACTCATCACGGTCATGCCCGACGGCGATCAGCGGGTCACGCAAATGTTCCGTATCGAACCGTCCGACGGCATAACGGACCCCGCCGCGTTCCGTGCGGATCAGAATACCCATGGGATGGGGCTGATACAGGACGACGAGGTGTTCTACTCGGCCGTCGTCGGCTACGGCTGTATGGGCGTCGTGTACGCCTACACGCTGAAGGTCAGGGATTACTACTGGCTCAAAGAGCACACGGAAAACCGGTCGTGGCTCAACTACAGCAGCATCAGTGACGATTACACTGGAGACTTCGAGACCGACGAGATAGATGACTCAGAGACACCACTTGGTGAGGTTCCGGACGATGTGCCAGCACTCATCAGGAACCATCGCCACATCCAGTTTCTGGTGAACCTCCCGTCCGTCCACCATCCCGACAAACCACGGCCGCAGATCACCGTTATGGAGCGGACACACGACATTGCGTCTATCGGCGATCGTCCCGACGACTGGGCGGAACTCGTGGACAATGCCGCGGGCGAGGACAACAAGTGGCTCGACGTTTCCGACGACCGATGGCCCCCCGAGCGACGGAAGACGACGGCCCAGGACATCTCCCGGGCCCTGGGGAACGCGTTCCATCCCCTGAAAAACAAATCGAAGTGGGGCGGGACACTGGAATCGTTCTTCTTCAAACCCGCTGCCGACAACGAGCCGTTCGTGAAAAAGCGGACCGAGACCGCGTGGTACATCGCGCTTCGGCGGTTGCGTGACAAGATTCGCCGGAACAAGCGGGTCGAACTCACAACTCTCGTCAGGGAGGGTATCGCTACAGAATCCCAGGTGTCTAGTTTCGGGCTCGACCTGAGCGAAACCGTTCAGATCGGCTCCTTGCTGCGGCTTGGACTCATCAGCCAGGACGACTTCGAATCGATCCCCGACGAGAAGTTGAAGCCCGTTCCCCCGTCCCCACCGGCCATTTCGACGGACGTCGCAGTCCCGCTGCATCATCTGGAGGACGCGGTCGAGGAGGTCTTCGACATCGCCGACAACATCTATCAGGAACACGAGGTGGATCCATTCTGGCGCAAGGCAGCCCGTGGCATCGCACAATTTTTCGGTGGTGACGGACCCGAGCCGAGAGACGAGACGTTCAAGATCCACTTCGGGTCACCGATGGGGATCCGGTTCATCGCCCCGAGCGATCACTACCTTTCGGCGGCGTTCGATCAGTGGTCGGCGATGATCGAAGTCCCATTCCCCGTCGAGGCAGCCAACGCCCAGTCGCGGCCGGCGGTCCCGAACGTCTCACAGTCGGAGATGATCGAGATCGCTAAGGACGCACTCACGGAGATCGAAACGACGCTGGTGCAGAAATACGACGGGCGTCCGCACATGGGCAAGTTCAACACGCTCGATCGATCGACGCTCACGCGCCTGTACGACAACTTCGAGGGCGACGGAGGGTGGTTACAGACCTATCGCCGGTTCAACTCCTTCGGCATCTTCGACAACGCCTGGACCGATCAGTTCGATATCAGCCAGGACGAATGAGTTACATCCCTCCAAACACACATATCGATACGATGAAATTCGAAATAGAACTCCCGGACAAGTACGCCGAGAAAGTCGAGGAGGTAGAGGCAGTCGAACCGACGATTCGCGATCAGATCGAGGTCGAGGTACTCCCGGAGGTGCTCCGGCTGATCAACGACGCCCACAGACAACTGCGGGAAAACGAGTCGACGTTCGATCCGCAGGGCGACAGGCAGGACTGACCGGAAAACCCGCCTCGAGTTACATCGAGTCGGCGGGACCATCTCTCGCCGAGGCGTCCCGAATGACCTCTTTGTCTTCGTGTCCATCCCTGGTCCCCGTGACAGTGTAGGAGACCTCGTAGTCGTCTGCGTCCGAACCCATGTCTTCGATGACGATCCGTTCGGCCGAACGCTCGGTCACTTGCGGATGTACTGCGTCCTTGCTGTGAGCAGTCACCTGCACGAGCAACGGCTCCTCGTCGCTGGTCACCCAGCCGAAATGTTCCGGAAGTTCGACCTCTGTGGAACCATCTCGGAGTTCCGCGAGACCGGACGTTTCCGTACGGGGTGTCCCGGACTCCGTCGCGGTGTAGACGACGTCTTTGTCACCATCCTCCGACGCGACCGGGTGGACGAAGTTCTTACTCGGGGCGTTAATTGTCCCGTCCGACTCGATCGTGACAGTTCCGCTCGGCATCGAGAGTATCCACTCCTGATTGGATTCGTTGAAGTAATGGTAGGCCCTGGCGCTCCCGTCTATCGAGTAACCGTAGAAGGGCTGGCCCCCGCTCGTGTCGGTCGAGTCGATGTACATCCCGCCGAATCCGGGCGATTCCGAGCGGACACCGAACCGCTCTGCACCGGTGACCTGGATCGGGTTCGAACCGCCGAGAACTCCCCACTCGTTGTCACCGTCCAGTATCAACGACTGGCCGTTCGCATCCATCCGTAGCGACCGGCCGGACCGTGCTGCCTGGATCGTTCCACCGGCGTCACCGTCGTCGTTGTGCATCGAGATGCTCGCGCGCGGATCGCTTTCGATCGCTACTTTCTCGGTGCCGTCTTCGTGCTTGATCGAGACGTCACCGGACTCACCAGGTTCGGAGCTGGACGTGCTGTCTTTCTCTTTGTCGCGATCGCCGCCCATCGCCCCGCCGAGTTCGAGACTGCCGTCGTATCCGGACAACGTCCCCATGACGGCTCCGGACTGGTTCGAAACCGTCAGCGTCCCAGGTAGTCCCGGGTCCTCCTGGGTTCCGCCGCCGAGACTTAGTTGCCCGTTCGTGAGAATCCCCACTTGTCGGTCGGCGAAGTCTAGAATCCGGAGACTACCTCCTCTGTCGTTGCCACCAAGCACTACGCTCCCGGTCGAAGCGTTAGCATACAACCTGACGGTATCCGAAATTGAACTGTTCGTCCTGGCGACATCGCTGGCACCTTCGAGTTCCAGACGCGGTGTTCCATCGGTCTCGGCAATCCGTATATTCCCGGGTGTCTCTTGGGCACCCAACTCCAGATTGCCCTTCGAGGTGAGATGAACGGGTTGTTGCGTGTTGCCTGCGTCGTCCTCGACTGCCATAGTGAGACGAGCGTCCTCGGCGTCCAGCCGCACTTGGTTGTGGCCGCCCGAATCGAACTCTTTCGACCGCAAATCGACCGCACCGTCCTCATCCGGATTACCGGCTTCGTAGGTAGCTGTCTGGCCCTGCAGCGTAAGCGTCCGCTCGCCGTTCTGGTAGAAATATTGCGTCGGGAGATCGCCGTTGATCCGTACTGTCTCCTCGTCGGATTTCCGCCGGAGCCGTATCGTTCCGGACGCGGCGCCGTCGGCCTCGCCGTCGCTGCCAACCCACAGCGTTGCCTTCTGTGCGTCGAGTTCGATGTTGGTTTCCTGTTGGCGGCTTCGGAGCGTCAACGTCTGGTCGCCCGCTTCTGCCGAGATGATGATGTTTCCGGCACTATCGTTGACGTTGAGTCGCCCGTTCTCGCCGTCGCCGCCCAGCCGTCCGAATCCGTCCGAGTAGAAGAGCACGTTTCGGGTGGTCTGTCCGTCTTCAGAACCGCCCAGCGAAAGATGGCCCAGGTTCGAACCGGCCCCGGCACGGATCTGTTCCGTTCCCGATCCGTTCGTAAGCGTCAGCGTCCCGTGGGTCCCGTTTCCCCCGGCAGCGACGTCGCCGTACTGTGTATCGATCCGGATCGTCCGCTGGTCCTCGGTGTCACCGCGGGTCGATCTGATGTTTATGGTCGCCGCATCGATGTCGACCTCGTCCTCGTTCAGAATTATGTCAGTTGGTGCCATATCACTTATCGACACACGATTTATAAAAAACCCCTACAAATTGGGAAATGATTCATTTGCCAGCACCTCTCCTGACTGAGTAGCGTCTTTTTTGAAACTCTGATGGGCCGGCGATGAAGCCGCGAGCGGTCGACCGCGCGCAAGCAACCGGTTTCCAAACGGACAAATCATCCCGGTTGTAAGAGGTGGACGTGACACAGTGGATCGAGAACCCTGAGGGCGGTCGCGACCGCGGGCCGCGAGCGATCGTCCGGGCCTGGGCGGAAGTGCTGGTCGCGCCGCGGCGGTTTTTCCGGGCGGGGGTCGCGCCGGCTGACCAGGCACCGGGGCTGTTCTTCCTCATGACGGTCGTCCTGGTCGCGGAGGGAAGCCGGTACCTCTTGGTGCCTGGTGCAGTACCTTTTGCTGTCGGGCAACCGATCGCGGGCCCGATCCTGGCGCTGGCGCTGATCGTCGTGTTCGTCGCACCGGTGGCGTTGCACCTGCTGGTGGCGCTGCAGATACTGGTGTTGCGGCTGTTCGTTCCGGAGCGCGCGGGCGTCAGCGAGACCGTGCAGGTGATGGCCTACGCGACGGCTCCGTGTGTCTTCGCCGGGATTCCCTCGCCCGCGATCCGGGTACTCTGTGCGGCTTACGGGAGCGTCCTGCTTGCGGTCGGACTCGCTGTCGTCCACGATACGTCCTACAGGCGGGCCGTCCCGGCCGCGGCCCTCCCGGCGGCGGTCGGGTTCGGTTACGGGTTCCGGGGGTTCGCCGCCGCGCGGACGCTGGTGGAGACTGTCTCCGCGTACACGTCCGAGGTCCTCATGGTGTTTTGACGTAGCCAGGCCCATGCAGCCACAAAACACAGGGCATGGGAGAGATTGTGGTCGCTTTCAGTGTCTGTTGAGGGCGCAGTCGATTCGACAACCGTTTTAATCCGGGTGCATTTGAACAGACCAATGGGTTCGTGCATCATTTGCGGTGCCTCTGTCGACGGCAAGATCTGCGACATTCACCAGGAAGACGTCGCCTTCGAGTTCCGGGGTTCTCGGCCCGACCAGCTCACGCCCGGTCGGTACTACCGCGGAACGGTCGACGGCTTCGCCGAATTCGGCGTCTTCGTCGATATCGGCGACAGTGTGACTGGACTCCTCCACGAGAGCGAGCTGGACAGCCGGCTCGACAACCTGGAGTGGGAGCCCGGTGACACTGTCTTTGCCCAGGTGAAAAACGTCAGAGATAACGGTAACATCGACCTCGGGTGGTCGATCAGACAATCCGACCGGGAGTTCCGCGGAAAGCTGATCGACGATCCGGAGTTCGACGAGCCGAAACTGCCCGAAGAGGTCGAGATTGAGGAATCGGACGACGAAACGGAAACAGACGAGGAGCCTTCGACGGAGGAATCGGAACGTCAAGTGGACGCCGAACCGTCGTCCAGAGCGGGCGCTGAACCGTCGAGTGAAGACCGCGTCGAGGCCGGAAGCGTCCGGACGCGCCAGGCCGACTCGCAGGCCGAGCAGGTTAGCGAGACCGGCGGCGGCACGCAGGAGACGACCGTCGAGTTGACGGAAGAGGACTACCCGCTGGTGACGGTCGATGCGCTGGACGATCAGGTCGGCGATATCGTCACGATCGAAGGGCGGATCGAGAGCGCGCGCCAGACCAGCGGCCCGACCGTCTTCGAACTCTCGGACGGCACCGGCACGGTCGACTGCGCGGCCTTCGAAGAGGCCGGTGTCCGCGCGTACCCCGAGATCGAGGAAGACGACGTTGTGGAGCTGACCGGCGAGGTCCGGCGCCGACGCGGTGAACTGCAGGTCGAAACCGAATCGCTCGCCGAACTCGAGGGTGAAGACCGCGAGTCGGCTCTCGAACGGATGGAAGCGTCGCTGACGGAGAAAGCCCGGCCCGAGAGCATAAGCCTGCTGGCTGACGACGAGTCGCTGTCGGAGCTCTCCGAGGCGTTCCAGGATATCGCGGGCGAGATCCGTCGGGCGGTCTTCGAGGACCGACCGATCGTCGTTCGCCACAGCGCGACGGTCGACGGGTACGTCGCTGGCGCAGCCATCGAGCTCGCGACGCTCCCGCTGATCCGGGAAGAGCACAGCAGATCCGACGCGGAGTACCACTACTTCGACCGTCGGCCACTGGAGGGTGACGTCTACGACATGGACGACGCAACAAAGGACGTCACAACGATGCTCGGCAACCGTGAACGCCACGACGAGCAACTGCCGTTGTACGTGTTCGTCGCGGCCGGCGGGACCCGGGAATCGCTGGACGGTCTGGAGTTCCTGGACGTCTACGACGCCCCGCGCGTGGTCATCGACACCGTCGCCGAGCCCGAGATCATCGACGAGGTCGAGACGGTCGTCAGTCCTGGCACTGATCCGGCGTCGCTGACGACCGTGGACGGGCAACTCGACGGTCCGACGACGGCCGCGGTCGCGGCCAACGTCGCGGCCCACGTCAACGAGGACGTCCGCGAGGACCTGCTGCACTTGCCGGCCGTGAGCTTCTGGGAGTCCCCGCCGGAAGGATACGCCGCGGCGGCCGACGACGCGGGTTACGATATCGAGACGATCGCCGATATCCGCGACGCCGTGGCACTTGAGGCGTACTATCAGTCTTACGAGGACAAGCGACAGCTGATCGCCGACCTCCTCTTCGAGGGCCGGGCCAGCGACGTGGCCGACGACGAGGCCCGCGGACTGGCCGGCCACGTCAGCGAGCAGTTCCGTGAGAAACTGGAGACGGCTGTTCAGACTGCCGAAGCTAACGTCGACACGCGTTCGGTCGATGGCGTGGACATCGCGGTGCTGGATACCGAATCGTTCACCCATCGGTTCGACTTCCCGCCAGCGACGCTGTTGCTGGACGAACTGCTCCGACGCCAGCGCGATGACGTCGACGCGGTCGTGGGTATCGACGAGGACGAACTCCACCTCCGGAGCGAACACACCCTCGATGTCCGGTCGATCGCTGATCGGGTCGCGGAGGCGCTCCCGGACGCCGGAGTCGCATCCGAGAGCGCGCGCTCGCAGAAACTCACGTTCCTCGCCGGCCGCCGGTCGGCGGTCCTCGATACTGCGATCGAGACGGTTGTCGACGAGCTAGCCTGAAGTCGAACTGTCTTTCGTGCGGCCCTGTCGTCCGGTAGTATCACGGGAGAGAAACGGCATTTTTCCGGTTTTGAGGCACACTATCTCTTGTTTACTGGTTACTGAGAATCGTCGATAAAGAATTTACCTTGTCTGTCATAGTTCCGAGTGAAGAGGCGTCGCTCCGACAGAAGACGGCGAGTGGTCACTCGTCTGCGGTGCGAGGCGATCGTGACACTACGGCGTCGAAGTTCGGACCGGCGCTCGGAGAACTTACCATGAAAACAGAAACGGACGTGCTGGTCGTCGGCGGTGGGGTGACCGGGACGGCCATCGCACGGGAACTCTCGCGGTATCAGCTCGACGTCGTACTGGTGGAGAAATCTCCCGACGTCTGCACCGGGACGAGTAAAGCGAACACTGCCCTCATCCACGCTGGGTTCAACGCCGACCCGAAGAAGCAGAAGGGACGGCTGAACGTACGGGGCAACGAACTGTATCACGAACGTATCCAGCACGAACTGGACGTTCCCATCGAGTGGAGCGGTGCGCTCGTCGTCGCGACCGACGAGAGCGAACGGCCGAAACTCGAGGAATTACTGGCGAAAGGACAGGACAACGGTGTCGAGGGCCTGGAGATCCTCGAGCGCGAGCAACTGCTCGAGAAGGAGCCGAACCTGACTGACGACGCCATCGCCGCGCTGTGGGCACCGACGGCCGGGCTCGTCAATCCCTTCGAACTCACGGTTGGATTCGCCAACAACGCTGTCGAGAACGGTGCGACCGTCGAACTAGAAGCCGAGGTCACGGACATCACGAAGACCGCCGATGGGTTCACTGTCGAGACGGCAAAAGGCGACATAGACGCCGAGGTCGTGATCAACGCCGCCGGGCTGTACGCCGACGAGGTCTCGAAGATGGTCGGCGTCGACGACTTCGAGATCACGCCACGTCGTGGGGAGTATTACCTCTACGACAAGCAGTTCGACGTCGAAGTCGATACGACCATCTTCCCGGTCCCGACGGAGGTCACGAAGGGGATCGTCGTCACGCCGACCGACGAAGGGAACCTGCTGATCGGCCCGAACGCGCAGGAGATCGACGACAAACGGGACAAAGCGACGACTCGAGAGGGCCTGGACAAGGTACTGAACGGGGCCCAGAAGACGGTCCCGGACCTGACCAAGCAGGACGTCATCAAGGAGTTCGCCGGACTGCGGCCGGCGATCAAGGAGACGGGCGACTTCCGGATCCAGATCGAAGACGAGGTTCCGGGATTCATCAATGCCGCCGGGATCCAGTCGCCGGGACTGGCTTCGGCACCCGCGACCGCCGAACTGGTCGTCGATCTCGTCGAGGAACTCCGCGGCGACCTTGAGGAAGATCCGGCTTTCGACCCCAACTACAGCGGTCCGCCGAAGGTCCGGCACATGAGCCACGAGGAACGCGCGGGGCTAATCGAGGAGGATGCCCGTTACGGACAGATCATCTGTCGGTGTGAGACCGTCACGGAAGGCGAGATTCGAGACGCGATCAACCAGCCCGTCCCTGCACAGACCGTCAACGCGATCAAGCGTCGGGTCAGGCCCGGTGCCGGCCGGTGTCAGGGCGGGTTCTGTGGCCCGCGCGTCATCGAAATCCTCTCGGAGGAACTCGACATCCCCATGACCGAGGTCAAACTCGAGGAAGAAGGATCGGAGCTGCTGACCGGCGAGATCAAACAGCCACTGCTGGAGAAGTCCCGCGAGGAGGTGAACGCCGATGACTGAGAGCCGCCAGGCAGTCACCAGCGACGTCGACGCGATGCGCCAAGAAGAACACGATCTGGTCGTGGTCGGCGGCGGTCCCGCCGGACTGGGGGCGGCGCAGGCCGCTTACGACGAGGGCGTTGACGACATCGTGATCCTCGAACGCGACTTCGAACTCGGGGGCATCCTCCAGCAATGTGTCCACCCCGGCTTCGGCCTGGAGTATTTCGAGGAGGAGTTGACGGGGCCGGAGTACGCCCAGGAGTTCATCGAGAACGTCGCCGAACGCGGCGTCGACATCCGGCTTGACACGATGGTTCTTGAGGTCACCCACGACCGGACCGTCTACGCCGTCAACGACGAGGACGGCGTGACCGAGATCGACGCTGACAAGGTGATCCTCGCGATGGGCTGTCGCGAGCGGACCCGGGACGCCCTCGACATCCCCGGCTCGCGGCCGGCCGGTATCTTCACCGCGGGGACGGCCCAGCGGTTGATCAACATGGAGGGCAAGCTGCCCGGCGAGAAAGCCGTCATCCTCGGCTCCGGCGACGTCGGGCTCATTATGGCCCGTCACATGCACCTCGAGGGTGCCGAGGTCGAGGCTGTACTCGAGATCATGCCCTACACGGGCGGGATAACTCGCAACGTCGTCCAGTGTCTGGAGGACTTCGACATCCCGCTTCGCACCCAGCAGACGATCACGGAGATCCACGGGAAAGACCGCGTCGAGGGCGTCACCGTCCAGGAGGTCGACGAGGACCTCGAACCGATCCCGGGGACCGAATACGAGATCGAGTGTGACACCGTACTGCTCTCGGTCGGGTTGATCCCCGAGAACGAACTGTCGGTCGACGCCGGCGTCGAGTTGCACTCGGTGACCGGCGGGCCGGTCGTCGACGAGACGCGCGAGACCAACGTCGAGGACATCTACGCCTGCGGGAACGTCCTGCACGTCCACGACGTGGTCGACTGGGTCACTGAGGAGAGCATGATCGCCGGTCGCAGTGCCGCCCGATCGTTGCAGGATCGCGTCGAGACCCGCGAGGAACCGATCGAGATCGAGAGCACGGCGAAACTGCGCTACGTCGTCCCGGACCGAATCTCGACGGTCGACCCCGACCGCGAGGAGATCCCGCTGTATATGCGCGTCCACGCGCCGATGGAAGACGTGTTCGTCACGCTCTCCTCGGGCGGCGAGGAACTGACCCGGACGTTCGAACGGCGGGCCGAACCCGGTGAGATGGTCACGCTGAACGTCGACAGCGACACCCTCGCGGAATTGCCCGAGCCACGGCTCGAACTGGACGTCGTTCAACGGGAGGAAGCATGACTGAAACTATCACCATTACGTGTATCAGGTGCCCGGTGGGCTGTGATATCGACCTGGAGATCGAGGACGGCGAGATCCTCTCGATGGAGGGTGCAGACTGCATACAGGGCGAAGAATACGCCCGGGAGGAGTACCGTAACCCGACCAGAGTGCTACCGACGACGGTGCGCGTCACGGGCGGCGTCTTGCCGTACGTGCCAGTGAAGACGGCCGAGCCGATTCCGAAAGGCAAACTCGAGGCCGCCGTCGAGGAACTCGCCACCGTCGAGGCCGAGGCACCGATCGAACTCGGCGACGTGATCGTCGAGAACGTCTGCGGGACTGGCGTGGACATCGTGGCGACGCGTGACCTGCCCGCCGAGGAGTCGGGCCCCATCGCGGCCGACTAGGACGCTCCTACTACCGGCTGTAATCACGTGGCGAATTTCGCCAACCCGACGTGGCGAATATCTTCACGAAGTTACAGCCGGCAGTATCACTTCCCGGAACGACACCCTTATTCTGCCGTCTCCACGAGTAGTTGACAGCACAGCGGCCATGAGCACCGACAGCCCGGAGACCGACGACGCCTTCGAGCAGGCCTGCACGGAGTTGATCGACCGCATCCTCGCCGGCGACCTCGAACGCGACGGGGTCGAGGCGGCCAAACGTGAGGTCTGTTCGAAGCACGGTTCCCACAAGGTCCCCAAGAACTCCGAGCTGCTCGATCGCGCCCCCGAAGGCCGCCGAGGGGAACTGGAGTCGGTCCTGCGCCGCAAGCCAGTTCGAACAGCGTCGGGGGTCGCGCCGGTCGCGATTATGACTTCGCCCGAGCGGTGTCCGCACGGTAAGTGCCTCTACTGTCCTGGCGGCCCCGACTCGGAATTCTCCAGCGCCCAGAGTTACACCGGCAACGAGCCCGCGGCAGCCCGGGGGCAGCAGAACGACTACGATCCATACGGACAGGTAACCCTCCGGCTCAACCAGCTTCGGGAGATCGGTCACACCGTCGACAAGGTCGAACTCATCCTGATGGGTGGAACGATGACTGCCCGGAGCCACGACTACCAGGAATGGTTCGTCAAGCGCGCCCTGGAGGCGATGAACGATTTCGATCCCGACGCCGAACCCGAGCCGGCGGAGGGAGTCAGTTTCGCACAGGATTCTGAGGAGTACGAGTTCAAGTACCTCGAAGACGTCATCGCCGAGAACGAAACCGGTAGTATCCGTAATATCGGGACGACTTTCGAGACCAAGCCCGACTGGTGTGGTCCCGAACAGATCGACCGGATGCTCCGACTTGGCGGGACGAAAGTCGAGGTCGGGGTCCAGACGACCTACGAGCGGATCAACCGCGAGATGCACCGCGGCCACGGCATCCAGGCGAGCATCGACGCCACGCGACGGCTGCGGGATGCCGGGTTCAAGGTCGGCTATCACATGATGCCCGGCCAGCCTGGGATGAGTAAGGAAATGTGTATCGAGGACTTCCGGCGGATATTCGAGGAGAGCCAGTGGCGGCCGGACTACCTGAAGATCTACCCGACGCTCATCGTCGAGGGCACCGCCACTTACGACATGCACCACCGCGGGGACTACGATCCCCTCACGAGCGAGGAGGCCGCCGAACTCGTCGCGGAAATCAAGGACATGATCCCGCCGTACACCCGCCTCCAGCGCGTACAGCGCGACATCCCGGCGGGATTCATCGAGGCGGGTGTCCAGAAGTCCAACCTCCGGCAACTCGCTCGCAAGCGGATGGACGATCACGGCTACACCTGTGATTGCATCCGGTGTCGCGAGGTCGGGATGAACGACGACGACCCCGAGGAAGTGACGCTGGATACGCTGACCTACGAGGCCGGCGGTGGCACCGAGCACTTCATCAGTTACGAGGACCGCGATCGCGATCTCCTCGTTGGGTTCTCTCGGTTGCGGTTCCCGAACGATCCGGTGCGCGAGGAACTGGACAACGCTGCGCTCGTCCGGGAGCTGCACGTCTACGGCAACACCGTCGGCGTCGGCGACAGCGACGCGACCGGCGACGTGCCTGACTGGCAACACCAGGGCTACGGTCGGCAACTGCTGGGCGAGGCCGAGCGCCGAGCGCGAGAGGCCGGTTTCGAGAAACTCAGCGTCATCAGCGGGATCGGCGCGCGGGAATACTACCGCGAGAAGTTGGGGTACGAACAGGACGGGCCGTACGTGAGTACGGAGTTGTAATGGTTTCGGGATCCGTTCTTCAGATGCCCATCGCTTCGATCTGTTCCTGATAGCGATTCCGGATGGTGACTTCGGTCACCTGAGCGACGTCTGCGACTTCGCGCTGGGTCTTCTTTTCATTACAGAGCAGCGAGGCGGCGTAGATGGCGGCGGCGGCGTAGCCGGTCGGAGATTTGCCCGAGAGCAGTCCCTTCTCGGCAGTGACGTCGATGATCTCGTTGGCTTTCGTCTGTACCTCTTCGGAGAGTTCCAGTGACGAGCAAAAGCGGGGAACGTACTTTTTGGGATCGACCGGCTCCATCTTGAGGCCGAGTTCCTGGGAGATATAGCGGTAGGTGCGGCCGATCTCCTTCTGTTCGACCCGGGAGACGTCAGAGACCTCTTCCAGACTGCGGGGGATGTCTTCCTGTCGGCAGGCGGCATAGAGAGCAGCAGTGGCGACGCCTTCGATCGAGCGACCGCGAATGAGGTCGTCGTCGAGCGCGCGCCGATAGATAACTGAAGCGACCTCACGGACCGAGCGCGGGACGCCCAGCGCGGACGCCATGCGATCGACCTCGCTTAGCGCGAACTGGAGGTTGCGTTCGCCGGCGTCTTTCGTCCGGATCCGTTCCTGCCAGCGGCGAAGCCGGTGCATCTGGCTGCGCTTTTTCGAGGAGATAGAGCGGCCGTAAGCGTCCTTGTCCTTCCAGTCGATGGTGGTCGTCAGCCCTTTGTCGTGCATCGTCTGGGTGGTCGGCGCGCCCACGCGGGACTTCTGCTGGCGCTCGCTGTGGTCGAACGCCCGCCATTCCGGCCCGCGGTCGATGGTTCCCTCTTCGATCACCAGTCCGCAGTCATCACACACCAGTTCCCCCCCGTCCGCGCTCGCGACGAGCGACGTCGAGTCGCACTCGGGACACCGTTCCCGTTCATCGTCTTCCGTTTCCGTCGTGTTCTCGTCGGTGTCCGCTTGCTCTCGCTCTCGCTGCCGACTGGAACGTTCCATGTCTCCACATAAAGATGTACGGCAGTAATAAAGTTTGCCTCGCGTCGGTCACTGAAAATTCCCGTCCCGAGGGAACGCTTAACCGGCCCCGCGCCGTCGCCATCGTCTATGGACGTGGCGATTCTGGGCGTTGAAGGAGTAGGGCGGCAGTACGCCAGCGCGTGTGCTCGGACCGGTTTGGTCGTCTCGCTCTGTGGTTCGGACGCGAACGCCGTCGTCGACGCTGTCGAGAGTCTCGGTGCCAGTGGTGACTCGCGCGTCGACGGCACGACCGACGTGCCGGCCGCGGTCACTGATGCGGACGCAGTCATCGAGACGCGACCGGGTGATCCCGAAACGTGTCGAGAGCGACTGGCCGAGATCGAGGACCACGCCCCTGACGACGCGCTGCTCGCTGTCACCGTCGAGAACCGCTCGATGACTTCGCTCGGGGTCGCGCTGCGGGAACCGGACCGGCTCGTCGGTCTGCACAGCGCCGCACCGATTGGCGTCGGCGACCCCATCGAGGTCATCGTCGCGGAACTGACTGGTCAGGAGGCCGCACGCGCGGCGGAAGCGTTCGTCGCGGAGTTGGGATGGGAACCGCTTCGCGTCAGGGACGCGCCGGGGTTCGTCTCGGGACGGCTCCGGCTGGCGTTGCAGGCCGAGGCGATCCGGCTGTATGAAGGGGGCGTCGCCAACCCTTCGACGATCGACAAGGCGATGGTCACGGCCGACGGCCACGACGCCGGCCCGCTGGAGCTGTCCGACCGTCAGGGCCTGGACGCGGTGTTGGACGCGCTCGAATCGCTGGCCGAGACAGTCGGATCTCGGTACGACCCGCCACAACTTCTCCGGGAGAAGGTCGCGGCAGACCAGCTTGGCCGCGAGAGTGGCGAAGGCTTCTACGAGTGGGAGAACGGCGAGCCGACGGGTCCCGCCGATGAGTAGCGGTGGGCCTGAGTCCGACGACGAGCCCGACATCAGCGACGTTTTCGATCAGCTCGAAACGCTGGCTGAGACCGTTGATTCCGAAGCCGAGCGCGAGAAGGTCCACGAGGCGATGGAGTTGGCCTCAGAGGCAAACCGATCCGACGCCGCGTTCGGGCGGGTCATCTGGGGGTTCGACC
>JAZKRQ010000022.1:0-26315 GCA_036628575.1 Halapricum sp. | reverse complement strand
CCGAACATGTCCCCCTGCATTCCCAGCAAGTCCGCGAGCACGGCCAGCGGATAGATCAGGAGCACGATCCCCAGCGGGATCAGGATCGTCCCCCGGGTTTCGGGGTCGTCGAGCACCTGTTTAATGGTATAATACATCGACTCCAGGTCCTGTGCCTGTCTGACGACGACCCGACGGACGCCGTCGATCCGGACTCGCGAGCGGATCACGGGCACCACGCTCTCGTCCTGGGCACCGTCGGTGACCAGCAGTGCCCGCACGTCCTCGCCAGTCGAGAGCCGCGCCAGCACCTCGTCGAGTTCCTCGCCCACCGCCCGGTTGGCGGCGACGTCGCTACCCTCGAGTCCGGTGACTGCGGCGACCTCCACGCTCTCGCCCCCCTCGGCCAGGAGATCGTCGTAAATGTGCAATCCCTCGAAGAGGACGTTGAGGTCACTATCCTCGGGATCGGCGGTGGCGAACTCGACGGCGGTGTCCTCGACTGCGTCGCGGCCGATGACCGGTGTCTCGATCCCGGTCTTGCGGCCCACGTCGTCGTCGAGGTCGATGCACAGCACCAGCAGCATCACCCGGCCGTACGATATCGCGCTATATGGGCTTTCGGCTCGGGGGCCGAGCCAGCGCGATCAACCCTGGAAAAGCCGGTAGGCTCCTGTCCCGACGGCGACCGGCCTGACGCCATCACCGGGCGTCTCCGACTCCACGTAGAACTCGGAGACACCAACAGATTTGCCGGCCCGGACGACCTCGGCACGCGCGGTCAGATCACCCGAGGCACGCCGGAGGTAGTTGACGTTGAGGTTGATCGTCGCAACGCCGCCGTCCAGCGGGTTCGATAGCGATGGGCGGAGCGCGAGCCCTCCAGCAGTGTCGGCCAGCGTTGCGGCGATCCCGCCGTGGATCGTCGGCGGTTCGGTCGTGTTGGTCAGCTTCTCGTCGTAAGGGACTGCCAGCGTGATAGCATCCTTAGTGAACTGTTCGACGCTGACGTTCAGCCACGAGAGATAGCCGTGCTCTTGTTCGATGTAATACTCGACCATCTCCTTTGCTTCGTCAGGGAGGTCTTCGGGCATGCTGGGTGATGTGGCCCCGAACGGTATGTATGCTCCGCACACAGTCGGTCGAGGGGCGGGAATTACTAAGCTGATCCCAGTCGCCAGTCGGAAGGCGACGACAGCTCGATGCTTCGGCCGACAGTGTCAGCCTGGTTTCTGACCGACGATCAGCTGGAATCGGGTACCCGGTACGTCCCGTATCTCCGTATCGGCGAACCCGGCTGCGTCCAGCGCCGAGAGGTACTCGTCCTCGGAGTAGGTGTTCCCGACCTCCGACATCGTCAGCATGTGGAAACCGAACCGTTCGGCCACGTCCGCCCGGCCGCGGACCCACTCGGCCCCGACGAAGGTACCGCCGGGATCAATGGCGTCGAACACGTTCTCGAAGTATTGGTGGATCCCATCGAGCGACAGCGAAACCGTCATCCGGGCGCTGAAGGCGAGGTCGAAACCCTCGGGCAGTGACTCCCGGGCGTCCCCTTCGACGACGCCGAGTCCGGCCTCACGGTGATGGTCTTCGAGCAGTTCCAGGACGCCGGATTGATCGAGCAGCGTCACGTCCGCTCCCCGACGAGCGAACTCCGCACCGAACCGACCCGGGCCGCCGCCCACGTCGAGGACGCGCTCGGGTCGCGGGTGGGCGTGCTCGGCGGTCGTGACGATCGCCCGGACGGTGGCCTCGGGGACAGCGGCCATCGCACCCATGTAATTGCGGAACTCCTCGTCGCCCGGTTCCGGTGCCTCGCCCGTTCGCATCGTCTCGGGTAGACGCATATAGTTCTCCAGCGAGTCGATCCGATGGGGTAGGATTCCGCGCTCTATGGGTGGGGTCTCCGGATCGAAACCCCGCAACCGTTCCGTCGGTTCGTACGCGCCGTCGGCTACCTCCGCGTATCCCAGGTCGGCGAGCGTTTCGAGCACGATATCGGCGGCCCGATCGGTGATACCGGTCCGCTCGGCGACGGCCTCGGGTCGGCCCACGCCGTCGTGGAGCGCCGCTATCACGCCGGTCTCGCGACACGCCCACAGCAGGAAGACATCTAGATGTTTGTCGTAAATCGAGTCCGAACCCATGGCCGGGCATACCGATGCCCTGTCAAAAAAGCTTCCCGTCACTCCGTCACTTCGAAGGTCATGTGACAGGCGGGTAGCGGCCGCACCGGGTGGTTGTCGAGATAGGACAAGTGTGGACGGATCTCGAACTCGGGTTCGTCGTCGTCCATCTCGAAGATCGAGGGGTAGACATCAATGAAGTGATATCCGGGTTCGCCGGTGGCCTGCAGGACCGTCCGGACGGTCGGGCTCCGGAGGTCCTCGCTGGCTCCACAGGCGTACCCGAGCGGCTTGTTGTCGTAGACGAAAAACGGCGCGCTCTCGTAGGCCGTCCAGCCGATGCCAGAGAGTTCGATCTCGATCTCGGTCCCGACAGGTCCGCTCGTGGGTTCGAAGGTCTCGATCGACGGCTGCATCATGAAACCGGTCGCGGCGACCTCACGCCCGTCGACCTCGGCGAGGATCGGTCGGGTCGATCCCTCTGCGGGGGGTATCTCCACTTCGACCTGGAACGTGCCGTCGCCGTCGGCGCTCACAGTCGGCAGAATCCCGGGTCGCACCGTCGGCGTGACTTCGAATCCCCGGATCCCTTCGCCCACGTGCTGATACCAGTGCAGATCAATCTCGGCGTCCGCCGGGAAGTTCCGACCGGTGATGATTGCGTGGGTGCCCGCTTGCCCACACTGGGGCGAGATCGACAACTCAGCGGCGGTGTCCTCGTCGAGGTCTGGGTAGTGGATCTCAAACGGTTCCTCCTCGAGTAACTCGTCGACCCAGGCCGTAGGGGGTTCGTTCTCGGGTGGCGTGACTCCGACTTTCCAGGCGTTTTGACGCTCCCCACCGACTGTCCCCAGCGGCGACTGGGTGTTGTTCGCGACGAACGGGACGCCGCGGTAGTTACGCCACACCTGGATGACGTGTTCGCCCGGCGGACCGACAGCCCTGATCCTGGCGGTGGCGGTCCCGCGGTTCATCACGCCGGTCATGAACCCGACGAATCCGTTGTCCCAGGCCACCTGGAAGTTGTTCGCCTCGACCGACGGGCCGATCCCGTATCCCCGAAGGACGAACGACCCGCCCATCGGGGCCTCGGTCCGGTCGAGTTCGAACCAGGGCGTGACCTCGAACTCCGCGCGGGCGATGGTTTCGCCGCTATCGTCCCGGACGACGATCCTGTGTGACCCACCGAAGTCTTCCGGGATCGTCCACGTTTCGTCGAACCGCCCGTCCTCGTCGCTCCGGACGGTCGCGATGGATACCGTCCGCCGCTGGTACTGCGGCCCGACGATGCGGTTTGCTTCCATGACCCCCCACTTGCCGTCGGTCGTGTGCCAGACGAGTTCGTACTGTTCGTCTGCCGGGACGTTTCGACCCATGAGCGTGATCTCGTCGCCGACGTACCCCTCCGGGTCGCTCAACGCCAGCGTCCCGTTGGTGTTCGTCCCTGACCGGCGTTCGTCGAGCCGATCCCGCAGATCGGACGAGAGATCTGACCTATCGTCCATAGCTCATCTTACCAGTCCTCGGCGAAATACTTTGCCTGATAGTGATTACTGCAAGTCTGTTCCGGATCGACCGCCCGACTCCGTGCGGTCGCACCGGTAAATCGTTATAGCGACCACTATGAGAAGTCGATCCGGTCTTTCTCGTGGTCGGTCAGCTCGACCTGGTCGGGCCCGCTGGCTCGCTCGTCTCGCTCGACGGCTACGATCTGTTTGACTCATCGGCGAAACACCTATTCAATCCTGTATACAACGTACACATATGAGTACGATCAGAGTTACCGACGACGTCAAAGAGCGTCTTCGAGACCTGAAACGCGACGACGAATCGTTCAACGACCTGCTAGATCGCCTCAGTCGCCAAGAGAAGGACGTCGAAGAGATGGCAGGATTCCTCAGTGAATTCGATGACGGCGATCTCGAAGAGAAGATGCACGAGGCCCACGAAGAACTGAACGAGTCGCTGGAGAAGCGAGTTGAATGATCGTTCTCGACAACGACGTTCTCGTCAAGATTGGCGGTCAAGATCCGGACCAAGCCGTCGTCTCACATCTCACGCAGTACAGTAACCAGGAGTGGACAATTCCGTCACTCGTTGCATGGGAATTCTACAAGTCTCAGACGAGTCGTACGCAGATGCTCCAATCGCAGCGGGCACTGAACAGAGATATCGACCGAATCCTTGATTTTTCTGATGATGTAGCCCTCGAAGCGGCCTATCTCGGGGAACGGTTGCAAACCCAGGGTGTGACGCTTGACCCGGTCGACATGCTCAATCTCGCCACTGCCCACGAAGCCGGTGCGACGTTCGTCACCCACAACAGCAACGACTTCGACAAACCCCTCCTTCACGAACTCGCCGATCTCGACGTCATCGTTTCTTAGATCCGTGCCGTTATCGAATCTCGGCCGCGCAGTAACCCACGACCCGAGACGGTGATCCGGCAGTGTCGGCACTGGTCGCGTACTGGCGTATCTCGCCGCCCTCAGCACCCTCTTTGCGTGCGACCGTCAGCCCGGCGACCGTGGCCCACGGGCCACACATCGAATGGGCGGCATCGACCTGCCTGGCGATCTCGTCGGTGTCCAGTCGTTCGATCGCTTTGCGGATCGGTTCGTCGGCCTCGACGGCGGCCTCGTGGGGCTGGTAGTGTGTCAGATCGGTCGAACTCACGACGACGATATCGCGGCCGACGCGGTCGGCGGTCGCGGCGACCGTCCGACCCAGCTCCTCGGCGCGTTCCTGCCCGATCCCGCCCAGACAGATCGGCAGGATAGAGACCTCGTCCAGCACGTGCTGGAGAAACGGAACCTGCACCTCGATGGAGTGTTCACCCTCGTGGGCGACCGAGTCGAAGGTAGCGTCGTCACTGGCTTCGACGACGGCCTCTGCCAGTTCCTGGTCGAGTGGTACCTCGCCAAGCGGTGTCCGCCACCGGTCGTGGGGGGCGACAGCGACAGGGTTACCCACACGCCGGTGATCCGGCCCGAGGAAGACGACCGACTCGGGTGAGTCCCCTCCCGCCAGATCGGCGTAGCTGTGGGCGGCGACCGGCCCGGAATAGGGATATCCGGCGTGTGGCGAGACGAGTGCCAGCGGCGTCTCACCGTCGGTATTCTCGTGTTCCGCTAGGGGCCCTGGACCGATCTCGTGGGTGAAACTCTCCTCGAGTTGTTCGCGGAGTCGCTCGGCGGTACCGGCGTAGAACTCGCCTGCGACCGCGGGTTCCCTGATCGTTCCGCCGTCGGTGACAACCTCGCTATCGTCCTCGGAACTCTCGTTGATGCATCCGATGCTGTCGTCGTTCCTGTCCTCGACTCGCTGGCCAAGCGGTCGTTCGATCACGTCGCCTCGCGGCCGCTCTTCGGCGAACGCCCGACCGGTGAACCGCTTGATCTCGACGTCACCGCTCCGCCAGGCGCGCCCCGGGAGACGCGCTTTCTGACAGGCTGCAGTCAGGAACGTTTCGGCGTCCCAGTCGCGATCGACAGCCACCTGTGGCAACAAAAGCCCCCGGTGGCGGCCGCGTTCGACGATCAATCCGTGTCGTCCGATTTCGACGTGATCGGGGTACACGGACGGCCCCTCGACCGAGAGCGGTTCGGGTTTGGACAGTACCGTTACGGTGTTCGTCACTTCTCTGACTTCTCCGGGTCGAATCGGTTCGCAGCGCGGGTCGTTCCGCGCGGCGTCTATCGCGGCTTCGACCACCACCTCGCCGATCGGCCTGTCGGGGTTCGGCCGACCGATACACCCGCGCAGGCGTTCGCCACGTTTGATCGTGACGAAGGTTCCCCTGACGGCCCCGAGATCGCCGGTCGGTGGCCCGAGCGACAGCGCGGGATCGCCATCGGTGCGGACGGACTGCTCGACAGCGTGTCTGGCGCGCGATACGAGTTCTCGTCCCGTTTTGAGGCCGAAGGTCTCGATGTCGGTCTCCGTCATGGTTTCGAGTGTGTCTGGATCAGAACAGTCGGCGTCGGCGACCACTTGCGGGCCCGCGCGGTGTCCCTACCAGCGGTATCTCGTGGCCGCAGGCCGGACAGGCACCGTCGTCGAGATCGATCTCCCGGACGGCGAAACCCTCCCGCTCGACGAGTAGACGGCCACAGTCCGGACAGTAGGTCGACTCGCTCTCGTGGCCGGGGACGTTTCCGCAGTAGACGTATTCCAGACCGGATTCGCGGGCGATCTCCATGGCGCGCTCCAGGGTCTCGATCGGGGTCGGCGGCACGTCCTGAAGCTTGTAGTCGGGATGGAACCGCGAGACGTGAACCGGCGTTTCCCTCCCGACGTCCTCGGCGAGCCACTCCATGCGCTCGCGGAGACTCTCTTCGTCGTCGTTCTCACCCGGGATGATCAGGTTCGTCACTTCGACGTGGACGTCCCGCTCGGCGAACTGCTCGACTGTCTCGAAGATCGGTTCGGGATTGGGGACGCCAGCGTGCTCCCGGTAGAACTGCCGGTCGCCTTTGATATCGACATTGATCGCGTCGAGGTGGGGCGCGAGCGTATCGACGGTCTCCGGGCGCATGTAGCCGTTCGAGACGAACACCTGCAGGGAATCCTCCGGGGAGGCCTTCATCGTATCGAGCGCGTACTCCATGAAGATCGTCGGCTCGGTGTAGGTGTAGGCCATTCCGTCTGCGTCGCCGGCCTCGATCTGTGCCGCCAACTCGGTCGGGGGGCGCTCCCGTTCGGGGACGCCCTCGTACTCGATAGCGATGCGGTAGTTCTGACAGAAGTCACACTGCAGGTTACAGCCCTTCGTCGCCACCGAGAGGACTGACGCACCGGGCGCGACGTGGAAGAGCGGCTTCTTCTCGATGGGATCGATCGACGTCGAGACAGCCATCCCGTAAGTCATCAGGTACAGGTGGCCGTCGCTGTTCTCGCGGACGCCGCAGACGCCGCGCTCTCCCTCCGGAATCGCGCAGGTCCGTGGACAGACCCGACACCGGACGGTCCCGTCGCCGACCTGATCGTAGTGTTCGGTCTCCCGTGGCGTGGGGGTCATGGGCGGCTCTATCGGAACTAGCCGCCCAGCGTCATTAAGCGCGCCGCGGACTCTCACACCGTGAAAACGATAGCCCGGCCCCGAGCGTTACCGGCAGGAGGCCACCGCGCGGTATCGTAAGTACGATATCCACCGGTATTCTGCTCATACTGCCGGCTATAAGTTCGTGAAGATTTTCGGTATCCCGGAGTGCGAAATACTTGCGAAAAGTTATAGCCGGCAGTATCAGGAGCACCTCTCATAGTGACTGCTGTAACTTTATACCGCTACGACCGCACGACTGCGTGCGGTCGATGTGGAACAGACCTACAGTAATCACTATCAGCAGTTTGTGAGACGAGAATGTTCCCACAAAACAGGAATCACCGTGTGAACAATGCACAATGGAGTCGATATCTATACCATGGGCCAGACGACCGAGCGTCTCGTAGATATCCCGGTCGATGACGTCGAACTCGAGGGATTACTCGAAATCCCGGAGGGTGCGGCGGGGCTGGTGGTGTTCGCTCACGGGAGCGGGTCGAGTCGGAAGAGTCCGCGAAACAACTTCGTCGCGGAGGTCATACGCGACCGGGGACTCGGAACCCTCCTGTTCGATCTGTTGACAGAGGAGGAAGACCGGGTTCGTGAAAATCGGTTCGACATCCCGTTGCTGACAGACCGTCTCGTTGCCGTCACCGAGTGGCTGCGGGCACGCGACGATACCCACGACCTCGACGTGGGCTACTTTGGGTCCAGTACGGGGGCAGCGTCTGCGCTCCGAGGGGCCGCTCGTCTCGAAGACGACGTCGACGCGGTCGTCTCGCGCGGCGGGCGCGTCGACATGGCATCGGCGGTCCTCGAAGAGATTTCGGTGCCGACGCTGTTCATCGTCGGCGGTGCCGACACGCAGGTGCTCGAACTCAACCGCAATGCCTACGATCGCCTCTCCTGTCAAAAGGAACTACACGTCGTCGAGGGGGCCGGACATCTGTTCGAGGGAGAAGGGGAACTCGAAGAAGTCGCGGACGTCGCGGCTAACTGGTTCGCCGAGACGCTCCGGTGAGCGCACCCACCGGCGAAATCAGATGCGCGGGGACGTTTCCTGATAGTGACTGCTGTACGTCTGTTCCTGATCGACCGAACGCAGTCGTGCGGTCGTTCCAGTAAATCGTTACAGCAGTCGCTATGACTCGTGCCTTTCGATCGGGAGGTTCTCCCGGGTCGGGCAGCGGCTACAGTTTCGACACCTCTCGGGCTTCCTCGGCGGATTCTCGAACGGATTCGACGGTCGCTTTCGGGCTGGTCGCGCTGGCCGCGGCGTTGAGTGCTCCTTCCACGACGGGAGCGTCGGCAATGACGATCTCGTCGTCTCCCTCGACCATTTCGATGGCCGTCTCGGCGTTCATCACGGCGCTGCCCAGATCGACGAGCATCACGACGCCGTCGGTCACCTCCAGAAGGTCTGCCAGGGCCGCCTGGATATCGTCGATAGACGTGCCGATGCCACCGTCCGGGTCGCCGCCGACGGCTGCGATGGTCTCCTCGTCGCCGCCCATCTCCATGGCGATCTCCTTGATCCCGGCAGCGGCCTGCCCGCTGTGGGAGACGATCAACAGTCCGATCATCTCACTCCTCCTCTAGCTCGTCCGGTTTCTCGTCGGGGATCGTCGGTGAGGTGGCGTCGACGTCGGTATCACCCTCCAGATACCCCTCTGCGGTCTTCAGGATTTCTTCGAGTATGAACAGCGTGCTCGTCGCCCCCGGGTCCTGGTGACCGGCGGACCGCCAGCCGAGGAAGGAGGCCCGGCCCTTGCTCGCACGGAGCGGGACGGTGAACTCGACGCCGCGCTCGGCGGCGTCGACGGCTTTCGCCAGCGCCTCCAGCGGCGGCAGGTCGTCCTGCTCGATCGACTTCTTGTAGGTGTGGACCGCTGGCGTGATGGCGTCGACCATCGTCTTGTCGCCGACGCGGGCGTCCCCGCGGTCCTGGAGTTTTTCCAAGAACGCCTCGGCGAACGCGACCGAAGATTCGGCCGTGATGCCGTCTTCCAGTTCCGTGCTGGCTGTCATGGCCGACCCGCCATACAGCGGTCCCGCTGCGCCGCCGACCTCCGAGACGAGCGTCATCCCGACGGTCTTGGCGATCTCCTGGACGTCGGCGTCGTCGTCCATCCCATCTAACTTCTCCTGGACGGACTTGAACCCGCGATTCAGGTTCGCCCCGTGGTCGGCGTCCCCGATCGCGGAGTCGAGATCTGTCAGATGTTCTTTCTCGTCGTCGATCCGAGTCGCGATGTTTTCGATCGCTTCGAGCAGTGCCTCGCGCTGGACATCTTCGTCTGCCATGTGGGGCACATACACACAAAGGGAAGTAAACAGTTCCGGCGAATTCATACCTCTCGCACGCGAGGTACGACCATGTCTCTGCGTTTGCTGCACTACTCCGATCTGGAGACCGGCCTCGACGATCCCGGGCGGTGTGCTGGGCTTGCGGGAGCAATCGAGGCCAGCCGCGGCCCGGACACGCTCGTCGTCGGGACCGGGGACAACACCGCTCCGGGCGCGCTGTCACTCGCCACGGAGGGTGAGGCCGCGATGACGTTTTTCGAGGCTGTCAGACCCGCCGCCGACGTCTTCGGTAATCACGACTTCGATTACGGCGTCGAACGCGCCCGTGAACTCGCCGCACTCGCCCCACAACCGTGGCTGTGTGCCAACGCGACACGGGACGGCGAGCGGTTCGCGCTCGACGCGACGAGCCCCTGGACGATCGTCGAGACCGAGTCCTACCGTGTGGGTCTCATCGGCGTCGCCCACCCCGAGACGGACACAATCAATCCCGGCGCTGAAGAGGTGTCCTTCTCCGATCCGGTCCCGGCCGTCCGCGACGCGGCCGCGACGGTGCGTGCGGATGGCGTAGACTTCCTTGTTGTCCTCTCACACGGTGGGCAGGAAGACGAACGGATCGCCCGCGAGACCGACGTCGACGCCGTTCTCGGGGGCCACGTTCACGACGTCCACGTGGAGACCGTCGCGGATACCTTCGTCGTCCGCCCGGGTCGTGCTGGCCAGTATTACACGGAAGTGGTCCTCGGGGAGAACCCGGACGTGACCGTCCACGCGGTCGACGGCGACCACTACGATCCGGTACTCGCCGACGAACTCCGCGAGACGCTCTCCCGCCACGGTCTGGACGAGGTGGTCGCTACCGTCGAGACGCCGATCGAGCGGACCGAAGAGCACGCGACCGTCGCCGAGAGCCGGGTCGGCAACCTCCTGGCCGATGCCCTCCGGTGGCGGGCGGAGGCCGACGTGGCGATTTCACCGGTCGGGGCGCTCCGCTCGGGCGACCCACTTCAGGATGAGGTGACCGTGGCCGAGATCGTCGGGCTGGCTCCCTATCAGGACGAACTCGTGGTCGTCGAACTTTCAGGGGAGCGACTCCGGGAGACGCTTTCCGACGTCCCGCTCGGCTACTACGGCGAGGAGTTCCCTGATCGGTTCTGCAGCCACGTGAGCGGCGCGCGTATCGTCTTCGACGACGCGGCCGGCGAACTACGCGAGGCGACAGTCGGCGGCGAACCGATCGGTCCCGACCACGAGTACCGCCTGGCCGTGGCCGACTACCTGATCGAGACCGACCACGTCACCGCGACCTTCGGACCCGAGGACGTGATCGAGCGCCACGGCGTCGCTCGCGACGCTATCGTTGCCTATGCCCGCGAAAAAGGGCTGGATCCCGCGATCGAAGGGCGGATCGAGCGGCCCACCCTCGGTTCTGCCGACTGACCGGTCCTCTTACCGCTTGAGCGCCGGCGTGTCGGCCTCGTGGGCGAGCAACTCCTTGATCTCGTCGTCGACGGCGGCGACCGTGATCGACGCGCCCATCATGTCCAGCGAGGTCATGTAGTCGCCGACCATGGCGTCCCAGACTTCCAGATCGTGCTCGTCCATCAGTTCCTGGACCTTGCGGTTCAGGACGAACAGTTCCATCAATGGCGTTCCGCCCATCCCGTTGACGATGGTGACGACCTCCTGGCCCGCGTCGGGGTCGAGATCCTCGACGACGGCGGTCGTCAGTTCTTCGGCGATCTCGTCGGCGGGCATCATGTCGACCCGCTCTGTGCCCGGCTCGCCGTGGATGCCGATCCCGAGTTCGATCTCGTCCTCGCCGAGATCGAAGGTCGGTTCGCCCTTCTCGGGGGTCACGCAGGAAGTCAGGGCCGTCCCCATCGTCCTGACGTTGTCGATGACCTTCTCGGCGACGCGCTGGACCTCGTCGAGGTCGTCACCGCGGTGGGCGGCTGCCCCAGCGGCCTTGTGGACGAGGATCGTCCCGGCGACGCCGCGGCGACCCGAGGTGTACAGCGAGTCCTCGACAGCGACGTCGTCGTTGACGACGACCTGCGCGACGTCCTCGACGCCTTCCATCTCGGCCATCTCGGCGGCCGTCTCGAAGTTCATCACGTCGCCCTCGTAGTTCTTGACGACACAGAGGACGCCTTCGCCTGCGTCTGTCGCCTGGATCATCTCGCTCAGCTCGTCTGCGGTCGGTGAGGTGAACACTTCACCCGCGGCCGCACCGTCGAGCATTCCTTCGCCGACGTAACCCGCGTGGGTCGGTTCGTGACCCGATCCGCCGCCGCTGACGATCGCTACTTTGTCGTCGACCGGCGCGTCCGCGCGCACCATCACGTTTGTCCCATCGAGCCGTCGCAGGTCTTCGGGGTACGCTGCTTCCATTCCATCGAGCATCTCGTCGACGACATCCTCCGGTTCGTTGATCAGTTTCTTCATGGCTCATAATGAATGACAACGCATAACGTGAAATAGTTTTTCTTTATTGTCACCCTTGGCCCTTTTTCACGGATCGTCTGTTCGCCAAAGCCCTCCTTTCAGATTGCGTCGTCTATATAACTATATTGATGAGATCGTAGCTACTGGGAATATCGACAACCGAATATAGATCAGACGAGTGTGTAATATCGGCTACTTTATCTGTCTGTCCGATGATCAGGTCGCCGTCGGCAGTGTGGTACCGGGATTGCCCGATACAGTCGGTCTCACCGATTCCCACGAGGCGGGGTGTAGAGATTCACTGTCTCCAGGGGTGCGTCCTCGGTGGCCCCGATCTCGTGCGTCTCGCCGGCTTCGATACAGAGCAGGTCGCCGGGATTCATAGTGATTACTGTAAGTCTGTTCCGGATCGACCGCACGGCGTCGTGCGGTCGCACCGGTAAATCGTTACAGTAATCACTATCAGATCGTATTCCGTTCCATTGATGACTGCCCAACCCGATCCCGCGTGGACGAACAACCACTGGTCGCTGTCAGGATGGACGTTGTCGGGTCCGCCAGTCGACCTGCCGGGGCTGAGAGTCATCTGGGCGGCCTGGGCAGCGTCAGTCGTCTCGACGACTTCGAAGAATCGACCAAAATCGAGGTGGTGGCGTCGCATATCTGGAGAGTCGTCTCCCGGGCACAAGCGCTTTTCGCGGGGAGTAGGCTTCTCAAAGAGCCGTTTGAGGTTTCGATAGACCTTCTTGTGATCCCGTACTAGATCTGATCACAATGCGAACGAGCGTTGTCCTCCTCGTGGGTGCAGTCCTGCTCACTGGTTTCGCGCTGGCAGGCTCGGCCACGGCAACCCAGTCGGTGGACAGTGCGCACAATGGGGCCGATTCCGGGGACGACGGTCCGGAGGTCGGTGTCTGCATGATCGGCGTCGACAGCCCCTGTAACGGCGAAGAGTGGGACGGCGACGAGAACGATACGAACGGGGGCAACCTGCAGCCGGTTGCTGACGGGAACGAGAGCAACGACGGAGTCGAAAATCGGGCTGAAAAGGACGGTCACGACAATGTGGCCAATGGAGGCGGGGAGCACGAGGCGGGCATCTGCCTCGTCGGTGCCGACACTGCGTGCAACAACGACTTCTGGGCGGGCGGTTCGAACGGTTTCGTACCCGGTTCTCCGATAGAGACCGCCATTCGGGCCATCGCAGTGCTGTTCTAGGGAACGATCAGTCGTCCGCACCGGTCGGAACAACCTCGATGTCGGGCGTCGCGGGCGTCTCGAAGTCAACCTCGGCCGGGCCGAAGTAGCGCGTCCAGATGATCAGTAGGCTCGGGAGCACGAGGACGGTGCTCAGGAAGGCGTACACCAGCGCGAGCGCGACGAGGATGCCGAACTGCTGGAGCTGGGGCATCGTCGCGAGCCCCAGCGTGGCGAACGCGGCGACGCTGGTGACGAACCCTCCGAACAGTGCCCCGCCAGTGCCGCGCATGCTTGCGTACAGCGCGGGCCAGACGCCGGGCTGCCGATCCAGTTCTTGTCGGTAGCGTTCGCCGAGGTGGATGCTGTAGTCGACTCCGAGACCGACGGTCAGCGAGGCGATGATGCTGGTCAACAGCGTCAGTTCTTCGCCAACCAGCCAGAGGGTCCCGAAGAACCAGGAGACACCGAACGCGACGGGCAACAGCGTGACGAACCCGAGACTCGCGCTTCCCACGGTAATCCGGTAGCCGATCACCAGCAGGAGATTGACGGCGACGAGTGTGATCAGCAAGGTGACGATGACGTTGTCAACGAGCGAGCCGATAGTCATCGAGATGATGACCGCATCGCCCGTCGGGACTGCGGTGATCACACCATCACCGGTTTCCAGGTCGGCCGCAATCGAACGGAGCGCACCTGTCACCTCGTCGTCACCGGCCGCGGCGACCGGATCTGCGACGATCAGTGCCGTGACGTATTCGCCCGAGTCCGTGCGCTCGAGGACGGTACCGGCCATCTCTGGTGCGGCTTCGAACAGGCCGTCGTACAGTACGGTGACGTCGCGATCGGGGACGCCGTTCCTGTCGGTGTCAGCCGCATCGAAGGCCGTGGCAAATCCGGGATCGGCCGCTGCGACACGTTGCATCACCGATAGCGGCGAGCTGAGCGTCGATGCCCCGTCGGCTGCCGGGAGGAAGACGCCGTCGTCGGCGTTGGCCTCGGCGATCGCCATGCGTTCGAGCGCCCGGTCATCGGTTATCGCACCCTCCAGGAGGACGAACCCGGCCAGCCTATCGCGCTGTCTGAAGTTATCCCCCACGTAGGTCAGTTTCTCTTTCGCGGTGTAGTCCGTAGGTTTGAACGGTTCGGGCAGGCTGGACATCCAGGCTGGCGGATCGTCTGCCAGGAACTCCTCGTCGGCACTGGCGTCGAGCTGGACCGCCCCGTACGCCGCGCCCGAGGAGACGACGAGCGCGAGCGCGAGCACCAACACTGGGGCCCGGCGGGCCGCAGTCGCCCCGGTCGTGAGCAGCCGGCCGAACCGACCGTCGCCGGATCCGAAGGCAGTCCTGACCCGATCGCGACCGATCCGAGCGAGCAGGCCATCGATTTCGATCTTCAGCGCTGGCACGAGCGTCGTGAACACGAGGAGGGCAGCCGCAAGCCCGAGAGTCGTGGCGACACCGAACGCCCGGAGCTCCGCCAGGTCGGCGCTGAGATTCGAGAGGAAGCCCAGTTCTGCGGTGAGGGTGACCCACAGCAGCGCCGCACCGACGCCAACCAGCGATCGTCGCATGGCGACCCGGCTGGTGTCGCCGCTCTCGCGCTCCTCGCGGTGGCGCATGAAAGTGTGGATGGCATAATCGACGGAGATCCCGATCAGCAGGACTGGAACGCCGAGGACGATCACGTCGTAGCTGGGGATGCCGAACCATCCCATCAGGCCGAACAGCCGGCAGTATCAGGACACAGGATTCGACTTTCGGGTCGAATTTGGGTCTAACTCCGGCTTTATTTCGGCGAAATTACATATCTGCCCCCGCCCAATCAGGAAGTGGAGACAAAAACAGATGCAACTCACAGCAAAGACCCTCGGCGTCACGTTCGTGGCGCTGGTTGCGGTCGTCGGCGTCGCTGCGGCGAGTCCGCTCGCCGGCGTCGCCGTTGCCGACGACGGATCGATGACACAGATCACGGAAGAGGATCGCCCGCTGAACGGAACGAATAGCCCCTGGATGGCCGACGACGACCGGCTCGATCGCTTCCAGGATCGGTTCGACCTGACCGACGAGCAGGTCGATGAGATTCAGTCAGCCGTCACCGATCAGATCGAGGCCGGTGCCGATCGCACGGAAATCCGCTCGACGGTGACCGCGATGCTGACCGAGTACGGCGTCGACGAACCCGAACTCGGCCCGCCGGCTGATGCACAGGACCGCCTTGGGCTAGCTGACGGCCAGGGGACTGGCCCGGCCGACGGCCAGCAGAGTGGTCCAACTGACGGGACCGGCTACCAGCACGGGAACGGTGCTAGCTCCACTGGTGGCAGTCAGCAGGGGTTCGGGCACGGCCAGCAGGGACAGAGTAACGGACCACACGGTCCCGCTGACGGCTCGTGTCTGAACTGATCGGACGAACACCTGCCGTTGTCACGACAGTTCCGAGCAAGCACGGCAATTATTTGAACGTCCGAGCGGAACCTAAATGGAGACACGCAGATGCGCAAGGTGCTCTGGTGGCTGGTCGGTGGGTCCCGCGGCGGGAGAAACCGGCTTCGGATCATCAGGACCCTGGAGCGTGAACCGATGAACGCGAACCAACTCGCCTCACACCTCGACCTCGATTACAAGACCGTCCGCCACCACCTCGACCGACTCACAGAGAACGACGTGGTCGAAACTATCGGCGACGACTACGGACAGATGTATTTTCTGACCGACCGCATGGAGAAGAACCTGGACGTCCTCGACACCGTCCAGCAGGACGCGGATCTGGGTGATATCGATGTCTGAGGCGACGGCACCTGGTGGTACGAATCCCACAGTGTTCGTCGGTGGCGTCGTGGCCGTCGCGGCCGCTCTGAGTGCGCTCGTCGCCTTCGTCGTCGAGCCGCAAGTCTTCGGACATGTCGGCCGTGGAATGGGTCCCGGGACGGGTCCGGGGATGGGCTCCGGTCAGGAATCGGGCACGTTCACGGATCTGCGGCTGTTCGTCTCGACGTTCAACGTGCTCGTGTTGCTCGTGCTCACCGGCACGTACCTGTCGGTCTACCGAGACCTTCCGAACCCGTTCACGCTCAGCCTGCTGCTGTTCTCGGTGGCACTCCTGTTGTACGCGCTGGCGTCGAACCCCGCCGTCCACGTCCTCTTCGGGTACCGTACTGGCCCGGAGATCGGACCGTTCGCGTTTTTGCCTGATCTGTTCGCCGCCGTCGCGGTGACGGTGCTGTTGTATCAGAGCTATCAGTGATCGCTCCTATATCGGAGTCGCAGGAATGTGGTCAGTCCAGTTTCCCGTTCAGAACCTTCGCCGTCGTCAACACCGGGTCCCAGGTCGGGCTGAACGGCGGCGCGTACGCCAGATCGAGGTATTCGACATCTTCGACGGTCATATCGGCGTGCAGCGCCGTCGCGACGGTGTCGATCCGCTTTGCGACGCCCTCCCGGCCGACGATGCTCGCCCCCAGCACTTTCTCGGTTTCGCGGTCGGCGACCATCGTCAGTTCCAGTTTGTCGCCGCCGGGATAGTAGTGCGCCCGTGATGGTGCGTTGATCGTCACCGAGACGGGATCGAACCCGGCCTCTATGGCTTCCTCTTCGTCGGTAATCCCCGTCCGGGCGGCCGCGAGGTCGAAGGCCTTGACGACGGCCGTCCCGGCGATCTCACCCACGGGCGTCTCCGTCCCGGTGACGGTCTGGCCAACGGCCCGGCCGGCGCGGTTGGCCGTCAGCGCCAGTGGCACGTGGTCCGGCTCGCCAGTCACGACGTGGTCCATCTCAGCGACGTCGCCCGCAGCGTAGACGTTTTCGACGTTCGTCCGGCCGTACTCGTCGGTCGCGATCGCTCCAGTCTCGCCCAGCTCGATCCCTGCCTCTTCGGCGAGTTCGGCGTTGGGCACGACGCCCGCCCCGACTAACGCGGCATCGACCGAGTGAGACCCTTCCTCCGTCTCGACGGCCTGGACGCCCTCCTCGCCGGCCAGCCGCTCGACCTGCGTCGAAAGGTGGAGATCGACGTCCTGCTCGCGAAGCTCCTCACCGACGGCTTCGCCGACGCTCTCGCCGAAGGTCGGAAGGACCTGTGGAAGCATCTCGAACAGCGAGACCTCGAGTCCCTGGCCGCTGAAGGCTTCGGCCATCTCGATGCCGACGTAGCCACCGCCGATCACGGCCACCCGTTCGAGATCGTGCGACTCGACGTAGGACTTGATCTCCCGGCCGGCGTCCATGCTGTGCAGCGTGAACACCCCGTCGAGATCGAGGCCGTCTATCGGCGGCTCCAGCGCCCGCGCCCCGGTCGAGATCAGCAGGTCGTCATAGGACTGCCCGTAGGTCTCGTCCTCGCTTTCGACGGTGACCACCTGTTCGTCGGTGTCTATCGCCGTCGCCTCGTGGCCGGTTCGCAGGTCGATGTCCCGCTCCTCGATGAACTTCTCGGCTGGGACCGCGACCAGATCCTCAAGCTCCGATATCTCCCCTTTGACGTAGTAGGGCAGGCCACAGGCCCCATACGAAACCCACTCGCCGCGTTCGAGGACGACGACCTCGCGGTCGGGATCGTCGCGCTTGGCCTTGCTTGCTGCGCTCATCCCTGCCGCGTCGCCGCCGAGGACCAGGAACGTCTCACTCATACCCGTATCTTCGAGACGCTCTCGCTAAAGAATTGTGGTTATCATACAATTCTACTGCCGGAGATAGAGTTCGGCGTCGACGGTTTCACAGGTATCTCGGATCAGCTCGAGGGGATCGTCCGGGGTCCCCTTTACGCGGTCCGGATCGAGGACGTGGTCGGTCTCGACTGGCTGGACATACAGCGGACTGTCGCCGACTAACTCCAGGATCCGCTTGAGATCTTCAGGCCGTACTACGGCCGCATCGAACGTCAACCTGAACTCATGGTCGACTTCAGCGTCTCTGATCGTCTCGACGCTCCGCTGTACTCGCCGCCCGACGTCGGCGCCGAGGCGATCGTAGCGTTCCGGTGAGGTTTTGACGTCCATGGCGACGTAGTCCAGCCGCTTTAGCAGCGAATCGAGGAGGTCTGGTCTGGTTCCGTTGGTGTCGAGTTTGACGGCTAGTCCCAGATCACGGATATCCTCGACGAACGCCGCGAGGTGGGGCTGGCGTGTCGGCTCGCCGCCCGTGATCACTACGCCGTCGAGCACGTCGGCCCGATCCCGGAGTACGTCCACGACGTCCGCTCGTGATAGTCGCCCGTCGGCGTTGATGAGATTGGAGTTGTGACAGTACGGACAACGGAGGCCACAGCCGGCGGTGAAGACGATGGCAGCGACGCGCCCCGGGAAGTCCGTCAGCGAGGTCTTCTGTAGTCCTGCGATCTTCATGTCAGTCTAATTCCGCCGCGAAGTCCGCGCGCCGGTCGAACTCCGCCTGCTTGCCGGGATTCCACTGCTCGGTCGGGCGAAGGTATCCGACCACCCGCGAGTACACTTCACAATCGGTGTCACACTTCGGACACCGATCGTGTTCGCCCGACCGGTAGCCGTGGGTCGGACAGACCGAGAACGTTGGCGTGAGCGTGTAGTAGGGGAGTTCGTAATTCTCGGCGATCGCCCGGACGAGACGTTTGGTCGCCTCCGCGGAGGGCATCCGTTCGCCCAGCCAGCCGTGAAAGACGGTTCCGCCCGTGTACTTCGTTTGCAGGTCATCTTGGTGGTCGAGCGCGTCGAAGAGGTCACCTGTCTCCCCGAACGGGAGTTGTGTTGAGTTCGTGTACACGGGCTCTTTGGCTTCCAGACTGTCGGTCGCATGGACGGCGATATCCGGGAACTGCTCGCGGTCGTGTTTCGCGAGTCGATAGGATGATCCCTCGGCGGGGGTCGCTTCGAGGTTGTACATGTTTCCGGTCCTCTCCTGGAACTGCCGGAGCCGATCACGCATGAACTCCAAGACCTCCTCGGCGAACGCTTTGCCTTTGGCAGTGTTGATCGTCGTCCCCAGGAGATTCAACAGTGCCTCGTTCATACCGAGCAGGCCGATCGTCGAGAAGTGATTCGCCCAGTAGTTCCCGTGAAACTGCTCTACGGCCCGGAGGTAGAACTTCGAGTACGGATACAGCCCCCGTTTGGTGTACTCCTCCAGAACGTCGCGTTTGATCTCTAAACTCTCTCGGGCTGTCGTCATCGCCCGCTCGAGTCTGTCGTAGAACTCCGACTCCGAGTCCGAGAGATATCCAAGGCGCGGCAAGTTTACCGTGACAACGCCGATCGAACCCGTCAACGGATTCGAGCCGAACAGTCCACCACCTCTGTTCTCCAGTTCGCGGTTGTCCAGCCGGAGCCGACAGCACATCGACCTGGCGTCGGCGGTGTCCATCTCGGAGTTGACGAAGTTCGAGAAGTACGGGATGCCGTACTTTGCAGTCATCTCCCAGACCGGATTGAGCGTCGGGTTCTCCCAGTCGAAGTCCTCCGTGATCGAGTAGGTGGGGATCGGGAACGTGAATGGGCGACCCGATGCGTCACCCTCCAGCATCACCTCGGCGAACGCTCTGTTGATCGTGTCGACCTCCGGCTGGAACTCGCCATAGGTCTCCTCGCGACGTTCACCGCCCACGACCACCGGCTCGTCGGCCAGGTGATCGGGGACCGTCAGATCCAGCGAGACGTTGGTGAACGGGGCCTGGAAGCCGACCCTAGTGGGGACGTTCAGGTTGTATACGAACCCCTGGATACGGTGTTTGACCTCCTCGTAGGACAGGTCGTCGTTCCGGACAAATGGTGCCAGATACGTGTCGAGGTTCGATAGCGCCTGTGCGCCGGCCGCCTCGCCCTGGAGCGTGTACAGGAAGTTGACCAATTGCATTAGCGCCGTATCGAAGTGACGCGCCGGTTCGGACTCGATCTTCCCGCGCACGCCTCGGAACCCCTCCTGAAGGATGTCCGCGATGTCCCATCCCACACAGTACGGCCCCAGCACGCCTAGGTCGTGGATGTGAAGCAACCCCTCTTCGTGGGCATTTCGGACAGAATGTGGATAGATCTCCTCTAGCCAGTAGCGTTCGACCCGCTGCTCCGTCAGGTGGACGTTTAACCCTTGCAGCGAGTAGCTCATATTCGAGTTCTCGTTGACCTGCCAGTCATCCTTGCCGAGATACGACTCGACCGTTCCAGAGCCTTCGATTTCGAGGTTGTGACCGTGTCTGTGCATTCCCGTCGCGGCCTGTTGGTGGCCGGCCTCGATCAGGATTTTCTCGACGATGTCCTGAACGGTTTCGGCAGTCACGACGTCGTCTCCGCGCTCCTCGATCCTTTCTCTGGCCCGGCGTGCGAGTGTCTCCGCGTCTGCCGCTGTGGCGGACCCGAGCGCCGCTTCGATCGCTTCTTCGATCTTCGATCGGTCGAACGTCTCTGAGGTCCCATCACGCTTCAGTACGGCATCTACCATGGGCTTCCCCGGTTTCACCGCCCCGAATAAAACAATTTCCATTTGTATAGTACAATCCAAATTGTACTAGGTTCGGAAGCCCTACGGAACGCCGTCCTAAACGCGGATACATGTCCGACGTTACCGTCGTTATCCCAGCGTACAACGAAGCCGGTCGCGTGGGAAAAGTGGTCGAGGAACTGGTCGAAGACTACGAGGTACTGGTCGTGGACGACGGCTCGACCGACGGGACTGTCTCCGAGGCCAGAGACGCCGGCGCGCGTGTTGTCGAGCAACCGACGAACGGGGGATATATCGCGGCGTTGAAACGGGGCTTTCGCGAGGCCGAGACGGAGGTGGTCGTGACCTACGACGCCGACGGCGAGCACCGGCCCGGGGACGTCGCGCGGGTCGCCGAGCCGATCGACACCCGTGACCTGGATCTGGTTTTGGGCGCACGGTCGTCCATCCCGCGGCCCTCCGAGCGGCTTCTCAATCACCTCACGCGGCTGAAAGTGCCCGTAAGTGACTCCGGAACGGGGCTACGGGCGCTCCGGCGGGACCTGGCGGTCGAGCTCGAACTGGACACTACCTGTACCTGTGGGACGCTCGTTCTGGAGGCGACTACGAAGGGCGCGCGGATCGGCGAGGTCCCGATCGAGACTCGCGAGATCGAGAAACCCCGCGGGATCGCGTGGGGTCACGGCCGGCAGCTGTTGTACGTTCTGCGATATTTGTGGAAGGCGTGACTCCCGGGGCTACTCCACGGTGACGCTCTTTGCGAGGTTTCGCGGCTTGTCGATCGAGCGCCCGAGCAACGCCGCGGTGTGATAGGACACCAGCTGCAGTTGCACGTTCGCCAGCACGGCCGCAGTCCGGGGGTGGGTCTCGGGCACCCGCAGGACGTGATCGGCGTAGCGTTCGACGTCGCTCCGTCCGTCGGTCACGGCGACGACTGGCGCGTTCCGGGCCTCGACCTCTTTGACGTTTCCGATGGTCTTGCGGGCCCGCTCGCCGTCGCCAGTCACGACGGCGAACACGGGCGTCTGGTCGGTTACCAGCGCCAGCGGCCCGTGTTTCAGCTCACCGGCGGCAAAGCCCTCGGCGTGTTTGTAGGTAATCTCTTTCATCTTCAGCGCCCCTTCCAGGGCCACCGGGAAGTTCAGCTCCCGGCCGATGAAGAAGTACGAATCGGCGTCCTGGTAGGTCTCGGCGACGGCGCGCGCGCCGGACTCGTCCAGCACTTCCTGGACCTGGCCGGGCAGGTCACGGAGCGAGCCGATGATCTCCCGGGCGTCCTCGTTCGGAGCCATCCCCAGCGCGAGCAGGTTCAGCGAGGCCAGCTGAGAGGCGAAGGTCTTGGTCGCGGCCACGCCGATCTCGGGCCCGGCCCGGATGTAGAAGACGTGGTCGCTCTCCCTTGCGGCGGTCGATCCGACGACGTTGGTGACGCCAAGCGTGCGTGCGCCGCGGCGCTGGGCCTCCCGCAGTGCCGCGAGCGTGTCGGCGGTCTCCCCGCTCTGGGTGACGCCGATCACCAGGGCGTCCCCTACTGGCGGCGGCGAGGAGGCGTACTCGCTGGCGAGGAACGCCTGTGCGGGGATGCCGGCCTGCCGGAACAGCTCCGCACCGTACAGCGCAGCGTGATAGGAGGTCCCGCAGGCGACGAACTGCACGCCCCGGGGCGTGAGATCGGCCAGGTCGTCGACGTCGACGGTCCCGGCGAGTTCGTCGACCCGCTCTGAGAGACACTGCCGTAGCGAGCGTGGCTGCTCGTGGATCTCCTTGAGCATGTAGTGGTCATAGCCGCTCTTGCCGGTCTCCTCGGGATCCCAGTCGACGGTATCGACGGTCTTCTCGACGCGCTCGCCGGCCTGGGTTGTGACGGTCCAGCCGTCAGCATCGAGTACGGCGAATTCGCCGTCATCCATGTAGACCACGCGATCGGTGTGATCGCGGAACGCGGGGACGTCGCTGGCCAGGTAGTAGGCGTCTTCTCCGATGCCGAGCACGAGCGGCGAGTCGTTGCGCACGGCGAATATCCGCTCGACACCGGCGATCGTCGCCGCGATGGCGTAGCTCCCCTCCAGCCGACTGGCGGCTTCCCGCACGGCCGCCTCGGGGTCGGCCCCGCCGCGCAGTTCCTCCTCGATCATGTGCGGGACGACCTCCGTGTCGGTGTCGCTGCGGAAGGTGTGTCCCGCCGAGGCCAGTTCGTCCCGCAACTGCTGGTAGTTCTCGATGATGCCGTTGTGGACGACTGCGACGTCGCCCGAACAGTCCTGGTGTGGATGGGCGTTCTCGTCGGTCGGCGGGCCGTGAGTGCTCCAGCGGGTGTGTCCGACTCCGACAGTGCCCTCGATTTCTCGCCCTTCCAGCGCCGATTTCAGTTCCTCGATCTCGCCGGCCTTCTTGCAGATGTCGATCGACCCGTCGGCCAGCGCGACGCCTGCCGAATCGTAACCCCGGTACTCTAACTTCGAGAGGCCGTGGACCAGCACGTCGAGCGTGTCCTCGTCCCGCCCGACGGCACCGATAATCCCACACATCAGCGACGCACCTCCGTTCGCTCCTGGACCTGTCCGGAGACCGCGACCCCGGTGTGGAGGTGCGCGCTCGGGCCGACGAGTGATCCGGGAGCGAACCCGACATCGCCCTCGGCGCGGACGCGGTCGGCGATTACAGCGCCGAGCGACTCGTCCTCGAAGACCTCGTTGCCGACTCGGACATCCCCCGGACCGCCCGAAACGACCGTGCTCGGCCCGAGGTGGACGTGCTGGCCAGTCACCGCCTCCAGCAGTGTCGAGCCGGCCCCGACCCGCGTGTCGACGTCGAGGACGCTGTTCTCGACGGTCGCATTGGCACCGACGGTCGCGTTACGACCCAGGGCCGTGGACGGGCCGACGACCGCACCCGGTCCGACCTCACAGTCCGGGCCCACGACTACCGGCGGCCGCAACGTCGCGTCCTCGTGGACAGTGGCCGTCTCGTCGACCCAGACGCCGGCACCTTGCTCGGGTTCGTCGGTCAGCTCGTGGTCGAGGACCCGTCCGGCGACGGTCAACAGGTCCCAGGGGTAGCTCGCGTCGACCCAGAGCCCGCCCGTCTCGACGCCGCGGACCCGGTCAGTGTCGAGCAACCGCTGTAAGGTGTCGGTGAGTCTGAGTTCGCCTTCCTGGCGCGGTGTATCGTCGATCTCCGAGAAGATCGACTCGTCGAAGGCGTATATCCCGGCGTTGATCAGCCGGTATTCGTCGCTCCGGGGTTTCTCGATGATTTCCTCGACGAACTCTCCCCGCAGAACGACCGCGCCGTACTGACGGGCATCCGGGCCTTCCAGGACGGCCAGCGTGGGCTCGCCACCGCCTGCGTCGAAGGCTTCACAGACGTCTTCGATTATGACGCTGTCGATCAGACAGTCGCCGTTGACGACCAGCATTGACCCGTCGACGTGTTCGCGAGCCTGCAACAGCGCGTGGCCGGTCCCGAGTTGTTTGTTCTGTCGGACGTACGTGATCGGGACGTCACGATAGCTCGGACCGAAGTGGTTCTGGACGCGGTCGTGCTTGTAGCCGACCACGATAACGATCTCCTCGGTTCCCGCATCGATTAGCCCGTCGAGAACGTATTCGAGAATCGGGCGGTTCGCCGCGGGGAGCATCGGCTTGGGCCGGTTGCGGGTCAGCGGCCGCAACCGCATCCCCTCGCCGGCAGCCAGGACGACGGCTGTCTGGACCATACACGCACGGTGGGCCAGCGGTGACTATAACGTTGTGGAGAGCGGCCGGTGTCTCACCGATCGCCGATCGTTTCGCCAGCGACCTGCCGACCCTGCGGGGTCAGCGCAACCTCAGTGCGTTCGCGTTCGACTTCGATGACGTCGTATTCGAGGAGCTGATCGAAAATCTCCTCGACAGTCCCGACGTCCTGACCGATGAACTCCGGGATGTCGAAGGGTGAGACACCCGAGTGCAATGCCATGATGACCTGTTTCTCCGTCCCACTGAGATCAAGGTTGGCACGGTGGCGCTCGACGCCTTCCTCCAGAAGCGCCCCGATGACGGCCGTATGGTGGGGCTCGCCGGTGAGGTGGGTCTCGACGCTCCGGCCTTCTTCGTCAGTGTGTTCGACCTCGTAGACGGCCCGATCTTGGCCTTTGATCGTCCGTTCGTCCGTTCCGACGTCGCCGATGTCGCCGCGGTCGATAACCACTTTCCGTCCGTCGGCCATCGCTAGCTGGATCGCTTCCTCTGAGATCTTGACCTTGGCTTTGGTCCACTCGACGCTCTGGACGACCCCACCTTCGACGGCCGGATGCTGGACGAAGAGGATACCATTGTTCAGTGAGGCCTTGTACAGCGCCGTCTCGAAGGCGTCTTGATCGGGCGTCGAAACCAGATAGACGGTCCCGTCGGCTCGTAACGCCGTATACGTCCCTTCGCCCGCGGCCGCCTGGTTGACGTCGAAGCGGTCGTTGACCTGTTCGAGGGCGTCGATCGCGATAGAGCGTTTCTCGTCGGCGATCAACACGACTCGCTGGGTGGTCAGCACGATCCGGCAGGCGTTCCAGCCGGCGTCACGGATCTCCCGGCCGTCCTTGACGGCCTGCAGGAACTGCCCGCGGTCGTCGTAGAGTTTCGTTTCTCCCTCGCTCATACTGGGACGGTCGACCGCGGTACGGTCCACCAGTTCGGCCGATAGTTTGTCGTACTCCCGATTAGGGCTTTCGGGTGTCCGATCGATCATCCCCTCGACTGGGGGTTTCGAGTATCTAATCGATCATCCTCCCGATCGGGACTTTCGGGTATCCCGGTCAGGCTGATCAGGTGGACAGCCCGGCGTGGCTGTCGACGTACATCGAGTAGGTAACGACGAGGAATCCGAGCGCGACGAGCGCGGCGCTCGTGCTCGCGGCTTCCGCCACGTCGAGGACACCCATGCTGAGGAACGCCCCACCGAGCAGTGCCCCGATCGTGACCAGTAGCAGACCGCTGAACAGCGCGCCGAGTGCACGCGACCGACTCCGACGGTACGCGCGATATGACAGCGAAGATAACACTCCGCCACAGACGAAGATAACCATCTCCGCTACGACGAGTATCGACGTGTGTCCGTACATTGAAACTGCTCAATTCGTCGTACGATCCGGACTAAAATATATAACTGACCCTGTTTCCACGAGGCGGGAATTCCGGCTGACGGAACGCCGTCCAGCGACTGTCTGTTGCTTTCAATCCTGGGTGTACAGCGAGTAGACGATGACTGCGAACCCGGCTGTCGTGAGACCGCTCTCGATAGCCAGGCTCACGTACACCGGTACTTCAATGAAGAGGTTCGTGACCCCTGCCAGTAGCGACCCCGTCGTCACCAGTCCGAACCCGATCGCCAACGCTCGCAGCGCCGGGGAGCCGGTTCGGTCGTACGCTCGATACGAGAAATACGTGATGAGGCCTCCCAACAGCAGTGTCAACGTTTTGAATGCGACGACGCTGGTCGGAAGGGTGAACGTGTGTGGGCTCATGTCTCTTTTCGCACCTCGGACCAGAGGTTCTCCAGGCGTTCGTCCGCCGTCCGCGCACGGCGGGCGACCGAGACGTCGAAGTCTTGTTCGTCTGTCACGCCGATGATGACCTCTCTGAAGTCCAGTTCGTACGTGCTCGCGTGCTGCCCGTCGGGACGGATCTCGACGCCCTCGCTCAGTAACGACGCTTCCGTCAGCAGCTCGAGCTTTCGGTAGGTCGTCGAAAGCGGGATGTCACTCGCGTCGGAGATCTCGCTCGCGGTCATCGGTTCGTCGAGTTCACTGATGATCGTCCGACATTC
>JAZKRQ010000021.1:0-26520 GCA_036628575.1 Halapricum sp. | reverse complement strand
GCCGTGCTCGTGACATCGCCGCAACGGTCGTTCACGTGCCCAAGAAGGGTGAGCGCATGAAGGACAAACTCGACGTACACAAGTCGTACATGGCGACCTATCGCATGTACAAGGACAGCGAGCGGGAACTACGCTTCCCGCTCGCGGTCGCTGTCTCCTATCAGAACGGAGATCGAGGTAAGCACGGTGAGGTTGTTCGTGGCTATGTCGCCTGCGGCGTTACTGATCGCTCAGCGAAGCAGGTTGAACGACTCTACAGGAAGCGTTCAGGTATCGAAACGACCTATCGCTTGCTGCGGCAAGCACGCGGGATCACGACGACACGTGATCCCGTCGTGCGGTTTGCAATCATGCTCGTCGCAGCACTGCTGGAGAACCTGTGGCTGGTTCTCAGATGGGCGGTCGTCGCCCGCCCGCAGCGGGGCGGGCGCGACCTGCCCGAGGAGTTCACGTTCAAGACGTTCTGTGACTGGATTCGTCACGAGCTGGAAGAGGAGTTACGCCGCCGGTGGAAAATCAAAGCGAACGGGGTTGGCGTGCCAGCGTCACAGGCAATGGCCGCGGGCTGACCGGGGTCAGCCCACGGCCTGTCCACTGGGCGGTGAGCGACAGCTGTCGGCAGATACCGTCGAAGTCCGGGTGATATCGTCTCTCCGGAGCGGTGAATTGGATTCGTCTCGATCTCCGCCGCGGCAGCAGCCGAGACTGACCGCCAAATCATACAGAAAGTGATTGTTTCGTGGCGTTCAGGCAGCGCTCTCTGCGCTCGTTCGGGAAGTAACGAAACTGTTAGATGACCTCCGACCGGAGCGGCAGGCCATTCTGAATTGGATGCTTGACGGTTTGGATCGGTTACGAGCAAACGGTGGGTTCACTGCCGAACGGTCACTTAACGAAAAGAGGAGCATCACCAAGGCGTTCGGTTCCCCCATTGAGCAGTTCGCACACAACGCGCTCGAAGTGACGAATATCAGTGAGCACGTCGTTCACAAGAAAGAGCTGTATGCCGCATTCACACGCTACTGTGATTACTTGACTGTGGATACAGCAACGCAAACGAAATTCACGAGAAAACTCAAAGAAGAGAGCGGGATTAGCGACGGCCAAAGCACACGTGTTGGTGATGGCACGACTGACGTATTCAAAGGCGTGCGACTGCATGAAGAATTCTTCAATGCGATTCAGGCTGATCTGCCAGATCATAGCTACGGTGAAGGTGGAACTGGCCAAACCAATCTCGAAAGTCACGACTGACTTTTTCTCTTCTTCTCTTGGTGCCAGCGAAAACGGTTACTTAAACCCCCATCCATACGTATTTAAACTCCGCATAGAATAGTGGCAAAATCAACAGACTGCAGAGGGTTAAGCGGGTTAAGTGGTTTTTCTGAATTAATTTACGCGCACTCCGTAGGCGTGTGGGTGCGCAAGCCACGCGTGGGGTTGGGAAAACCCACTGAACCCACTGAACCCCACCGATCCTTTCGCCACAACCACCACTTTCTGACGCGCATAGTAGGACAAAACACGCACCGAACAGGTATTTAAGTACCCCCGTTAACTATATCAGGTTTCCGATAGAATAGGGTACTAGGGCATGGGTTCTTTAACTAGGGCCATGCACCCAACAAGAATACAGGGAGTAAATCAATGGTATTCAAGAAGATCACGCTGATCGGGACGAGCACAGAAAGTTTCGAAGCCGCCGTCGACGATGCCATCGAGCGCGCCGAAGCGACTCTTGAGAACATCCAGTGGGTGGAAGTCGAGGAATTCGGTGTCGAACTCGCGACAGCAGACGACCGCGAGTACCAGGCTGAAGCAGTCGTCGCCTTCGAACTCGAGGGCTAGCCAGAATCGTTTGTCGCCACCCGTTTATTATTACAGTACTGATAGTAGTTGCTGTAACGATTTACCGGTTCGACCGCACGACAGCGTGCGGTCGACCCGGAACAGACTTACAGCAATCACTATGAGCGATTATCGCGCCCAATCAGTCTTCGAAGCGTGCGTCCACACTGTAAGCGTGGGCTTCCAAGCCTTCCCGGGTAGCGAGCGTGGTGATCGTCTCCCGCAGGTTAGCGAGTCCGTCCTCGGAGAGTCGCTGGACGGTCGCCGAGCGGACGAACGTATCGACCGACAACCCACTGGCCAATCTCGCCTGAGCGTCCGTGGGAAGAACGTGGTTTGTCCCGGACGCGTAGTCGCCGGCCGCGACCGGCGAGTACGGCCCGAGGAAGGCGCTCCCGTAGTTGTCGATCCGATCCAACAGCGCGTCCTCGTCGTCGGCCTCGACGTAGATGTGTTCGGGCGCGAACTGATCGGCAAAGAGTGCGGCCTCACTGATGGAGCGGCCGACGAACACGCCGCTGGCGTCGTTATCCATCGCCTCGCGGATGATGTCTTCGCGTTCGCGGTCGCTGATCCGCGTGTCGATCTCTTCACAGACCGCTTCGGCGAACTCGCGGTCGTCGGTGACCGTCACGACGGCGGCGTTAGGGTCGTGCTCGGCCTGGGCGAGCATCTCCGTCGCCGCTCGACCGGGGTCGGCCGCCCCGTCAGCGAGGACGAGAACCTCGCTCGGACCCGCCAGCATGTCGATCTTCACGTCACCTCGGACTTCCGCCTTGGCTGCCGTCACCCAGCGGTTACCGGGGCCGACGATAACGTCGACGCTATCGATCGACTCGGTACCGTACGCCAGCGCGCCGATCGCCTGGGCACCACCGACCTGATAGACAGCGTCGGCACCGCCTGCGTGGATCGCCGCGAGCGTGACCGGGTTAATCTCCTCTGCTGGGGGCGTCACTGCGACGACGTGTTCGACGCCCGCCACCTTCGCCGGGACGATACCCATTAGCGCGCTGGAGGGGTAGGCCGCCGTCCCACCCGGTGCGTAGACGCCAGCGCTATCGAGCGGGTAGAACCGCCGACCGAGTTCCCGGTCCTCAGTTTCGTAGGACCAGTCTTCGGAAACCTGGCGCTGATGGAACTCCCGGATGTTTGCAGCGGCGGTCTCGATGGCTTCACGGACCTCGTCGTCGATCGCTTCGTAGGCCCGCTCGGCCGCGTCCGTGACGTCGAAGTTACCTACCTCGACGTCGTCGAACTTCCGACAGTACTCCCGGAGTGCGACGTCGCCCTCGTCTCGAACGCGATGGACGATCTCCGCGACGTCGTCACGGATCTCTTCCAACCCTGCATCGCGTTCGAACAGGGCGCGTCGCTCCGCCGGCTCCAGTTCGGAGATGGACTGTACGTCCATACGAACGGGGGTTCCGACCGAAGCGATATACGGTTTGCTATCTTCGACGGACAGCCCACCACGCGCCCAACAAGGCGAGCACGAAGACGCCGCCCAAGAAGAACGCCAGTGCCGGATCGATCGCATTGACGACCTCTCGGGTGGCCTCGACCCCCGTATCCGGGGACTCGGACATGATCCCGGGGTCGGTCTCCGAACCGGAGAGCTGGGTGGACTCGGGCGCGAGCCAGTCCCTGACGGCTGCCCCGAACGCGAGGCTTGCGCCGGCCAGCAGCGCGACCGCCCCGAGCACCCGACTGAGGGCACGTTTGAGTCGAGACTGACTCTCCCCATCCCCGGCCATGAAGACAACGGCTTCGCTCGCCGGCGCGTAGACGGTCATCTCGTTTCCTTTCTCAGAATATCGAGTACCGACTTCCCGGATCAATCCGGCGGAGTCGAGTTTCTCCAGATGGTAGTGCACGTTCTGTAGTGACGTCCCTACCTCCTCACGGATCTCGGTCGGTGAACACGGCTGGTCGTACAAGAGCGAGAGGATCGTCCGGGCCGTGTCGGCCGACAGCGCGCTCAAAGCGTCTCGGGTGGCGTCGTCCTCCAGACCGAACACCTGCGGATCGTCCGGCGGGGTCGGATCGACCCGCGAGGGGAGGAGTCGTTCCATCGACATACACACACCTACTCGGTCGTCATATATTCCGGTTGTCGTAGCTCAAAGAGTCGTTTGACCGTTCACGTATACACGATAGACACCAGATGGAGGATCGCCACGGCGACCGTGATGATGACGAGTCCGATCGCCGAAAACAGCGCCACGACGGCGTACGCTGACGGCGTACTCGTGTAGAGAAACCACCCCGTCGCGACCGCCGAAGCGATTAGAAACAGGTGAAAGAGAAGCCAGCCACCAGCCTTGTGGATGAATTCGACTACTCGATCACCTGTCGTCGTGGTCGATATCGTAGTCTCCGTGCCGCCCGTTTGAGCCCAGGTTGCCGCCGGACGACCCTCATGCACCCGGGACGACCGGGTCCGAGTTCGCTGTCGGGGTTCGGGCCCCTCACGGTCGCGCCACCATGCCCCGTGGGGTCCGACGCCGTCCGTGGCCACGCCTGTACGAACTGTCGTATCAGTAGCTCGTTGGTCCGCCGGAGACCCGCATGGTTCCGCCGGGGATCTCGCACCTTCTTCCCGTGTGACGTCGAACAGATCCGCCTGCGAGTGGCGGCGTAGATACACCTCGTGGCCCAGGTCGTCGTATCGAGCGCGTTCGTCGTCGTCCAGAAGCGTGTCGCGCGCGACAGTGAGCCGCTTGAACTGGCGGGTCGCGTCGGGATCGTCGCTGACGTCCGGGTGTTGCTTCTTCACACGGTCACGATACGCTGCGCGTATCGTGTCCGGATTGGCGTTTTCGCCAACACCCAGGAGCGCGTACAGCGAATCTCCCATACCCGTATCTGATAAAACGTTTTTCTCCCTCTTTATATCATGGGATGAGTTCCCTTCATAGTGACTACTGTACGTCTGTTCCGGGTCGACCGCACGATAGCGTCCTGGCGAGTGACGCGAGCCAGGATTCGGGAGATGGACATCTCCCGGCGAGCGGTCGCACCGGTAAATCGTTACAGTAGACACTACCAATCTAGCACGGGGTTCCACGTCCTCGGCTATGGTCAGCAGTGTTGTTCACGCCCTTATATTTTTGACCCAGGTGACCGTTAGTTTGCTTATGTCTTCATCTGAGACGTCGGATTCAAGAGATGCGTCGCTGACCGCCGACGAGACGACATCACCTCACTCTGCCCCAAAGTATCGGCGTATCCGGCGCTGGAACGCAATAATGGCAGTCCTGCACTTCGTGCAGGGTGTCCTGATGGTCGTGCTAGCCGAAAACGTCCGCTGGCCGATAACTCGGATGCGCTACGAGTTCGACGTCGCCACAGAGAGCATCGCACCGGTGAGTGTGCCCTGGGTCGACGTCCAGCTCCCTCTGTTGGTCGCCGGGTTCCTGTTCGTTTCGGCGTTGGCGCACACCATCATTGCCACTGTTCGGTACGACGAGTACGTCGCGTACCTCGAACGAGGCATGAACCCCTACCGATGGTACGAGTACGCCGTGAGCGCCTCGCTGATGATCGTTGTCATCGGAATGCTCGCGGGGATCTGGGACCTCGGGACACTACTCGCCCTGTTCGGACTAGTCGCGGTGATGAACCTCTCGGGGCTACTGATGGAACAACGCAATGAGGCGACCGAAGAAACCGACTGGACGCCCTACTACGTGGGAACGTTGGCGGGCTTGATCCCGTGGGTCGTTATCGCCATCACGTTCATCGGGACCGTGACCGCCGCCGGTGGGCAGTTCCCCGAGTTCGTAATCTACATCTATGTCTCGATCTTCGTGTTCTTCAACCTCTTCGCAGTGAACATGATCTTGCAGTACCGCGAGACCTGGCGCTGGAATGACTACCTCTTCGGCGAGCGGACCTACATCGTGCTCAGCCTCGTCGCCAAGTCTGCCCTCGCCTGGCAGGTCTACTTCGGGACGCTGAACTCGCCCATTTGACCGGCCATTACCGTCGCCGCCGCAGGAATCGCCGTGCTGGCCGGTATCTGGAACTAGTCGGTCGAGGAGCGCGACTCGCCGGGAATTTTCTCCACTCAGATTATCGATATTTATCACGTGATTACAGTTGGCAGTAGCAGTGAGAGGGGCTCATCTCCTCGGGAGGACAGATGCCCGAATGGTTCGGGGTCCGGAGTGCAGGTCTTGACGGTACGATTAGTCATCCAACAGTAGCTACTGATAATTAGCAGGAATATCTTGGTACGTCCTTTATTTTCGCGCCGTTCGTAAGTATCCATGTGGGACGGAGAAGGGGGGATACGTTACGGCCACGGTGCCGGAAAGTCCGGTCGAAAACACGCTCGCTGAGACAGCACGGAATTGTTGCCAGAATCAAGACAAGGATTCGAGAATAGAGCCACCTCGTTTCCATACAGCAGAGGTCAACTCCGTACTCAACAGGCGACGATGAGATCTGTATGACACAGAATCAAACGGGCCATTCCGACGAAGAGGCCGCAGACAGAGAGCGTCATGGACCGAAGTCTGTCTACCAGCGGGCCGCTGCGACCGATGATTGGCATACGCGCACTCCCAGAGAAATTTACGAGATTCTCGAAAGCTCGCCTGATGGGCTCTCACGAGCGGAAGCCAGGTCACGCCTCCAGGCATTCGGTCCGAACGAAGTCGAAGACATCGAGTCGCCCTCGATGCTCTCAATATTCCTCGAGCAGTTCCAGGACAACCTGATCTACCTCTTGATGGCTGCTGCGATCCTCTCCGTGGCAGTTGGATTGCTCCCGGATCAACACCCGGAGTACTCTGAGACAGCGATCATACTGTTGATACTGTTCGCGAACGGGATCTTCGGATTTATCCAAGACTACCGGGCCGAGAAGTCCATCGAGGCCCTCAAAGAGATGGCCACGCCCACAGCCATGGTCAGACGAGACGGCGTCAAAACCGAGGTGGATTCGACGGAGTTGGTGCCGGGAGACATCGTCTTCCTCGAGCAGGGTGACGCCGTGCCAGCCGATGGACGGGTTCTGGAGGCCCAGTCTCTCGAGACAGACGAATCAACGCTGACGGGTGAGAGCGTCAACGTAGCGAAACACCCCGACGTCGTCGAACCTGACGCGAGTCTGGCCGAACGGTCGAACATGGTCTACATGAATGCGAACGTCGTGAAAGGCCAGGGAACGGCCGTAATCACGGAGGCGGGAATGGACACCCAGGTCGGCGATATCGCCGAGGAAATCCAGGCAGCCGAACAGAAACAAACCCCCTTTCAGGAAGAAGTCGACGTCCTCGGCCGGAATATTACCGTTCTCGTCGTCGTGATTATCGCAATCGTGGCGATCATCCAGATGGGGATCACGGGCGCCAGCATCATGACGGTGCTAATCACGGCTGTCGGGCTTTCGGTCGCGGCGATCCCCGAATCACTCCCGGCAATTGTGACCTTGACGCTGGCCCTCGGGTCGAACAAATTACTGGAAAAAAACGCCCTCGTCCGGAGTCTCCCGGTCGTTGAGGCGCTCGGATCCGTCGATTACATCGTCACCGACAAAACCGGAACGTTGACCGAGGGGTTCATGACGGTCGAGCGGCTGCTTTCTCAGGGCGAAACGTTCGAAGTGACGGGCACGGGAACTGAGACGGTTGGGGAGTTTCTCGACAACGGCCAGTCGGTCGACCCGAAGACACTCCAGCCGCTGTTGGAGTGTGGCGTCTACTGCAACAACGCAGAAAGAGCACCAGAAACCGTCGAGGTCGACTTTCGCGGTGATCCGACCGAGATTGCGGTACTCGTCGCTGGACTAAAAGCCGGGCTCGACGCCGACCGACAACGCGTGCGGATGATTCCGTTCTCGTCGGACAGAAAACGAATGACGGTTGTCACCGATGACGGGACAGCATTTATGAAGGGGGCCCCGGAGATCGTCCTGGATCGGTGTGACAGAATTCTACTCGACGGAGAACCAACGGAGTTGACCGAGACGATAAAAGAGGCGATACTAGAGAAGAACACCGAGTTCGCGAGAGATGCGTTGCGGGTGCTCGGGTTCGCCCGAAGAACCGTCGAAGACATCGACGCACCGGATGGCGAGATCGAATCGAACATGGTCTTTCTCGGGTTAGAAGGGATGTTAGATCCGCCGCGAAGAGAGGTGGACGGCGCGGTAGCGGACTGCAGAAACGCGGGTATCAATGTGCTGATGGCGACTGGCGACAACGTTGAAACCGCCAAGGCGATCGGCGAGAAACTCGGGTTCGACCCGGACGGGGCGGTCGTCGGTTCGGACGTCGAAGATCTCCCGACGGAAGTATTTGCGAACACAGTGAAAAACGTCGACATCTTTGCTCGCGTCTCGCCGGAGGAGAAGGTGCGAATTACGACCGCACTCCAGCAGCAGGGCTACAACGTCGCGATGACGGGCGACGGCGTCAACGACGCACCAGCACTGAAGAACGCAGACGTGGGGATTGCGATGGGTGAGCGGGGATCAGACGTCGCAAAGAAGAGCAGCGATATGGTGCTATTGGACGACAACTTCGTGACGATCCGGGACGCCATCTCCGAGGGTCGCCACATATTCGACAACATTCGAAAGGTCACGAACCAGCTACTCTCGACGAATTCGGGAGAGGTCATGTTCGTGTTTCTGGGATCGTTACTCGGCGGTCTGTTCTTTGCAGAGTACTTCGCGGAGGACGCCGTGGTGTTGACGGCAGTAATGATCCTATGGGTGAACTTCGCCAGCGACGGGCCGCCCGCGATCGCGCTCGGGGAAGATCCGAAGGTCAAGGGGATCATGGAGCGAGACCCGCGAGGCAGGGACGAAGCGATCTTAGACCGGAAGATCCTCGCCATGATCGCGTTCACCGGTCCGGCAGCGGCCCTCATCATGCTGCCGCTGTTCTTCCTGCACATCGAGAACTGGGTGCTCGCCCAGACGCTCCTGTTCATGGCTTTGGCCTTCTTCGAAATCCTGATGTTTCAGGTGATCAGGAGAGACTATGGCCTGCGGTTGCTCGATAACTGGTGGCTCGTTGCGATGATTCTACTCGCCTCGCTGTCGCATCTGGTCATTCTCTATACACCCGTCTCGGCGTTCTTCGGCGTGACACCACTCCGCCCGGACCACTGGCTACAGATCGGCGTCGCACTGGGAATATTTGGCGTGATCGAGGTGAGTTTCAGGCGAGTGCTCTCGAGAATATACGGATCGAGAAGGGGGTAGAGGCAGGCGCGACAGAACGAATTCAAGTAAGAGTCTATCCCGAAGACTGGGATGAATACCCACCGGAATTTGATATCGAAGTGGTTGCTCAGATCGAAGTGAGTGATAATATGAGAGCGTATGAGATTACGGAAACGAATCGGTTTACCTTTGAAAACAACAGAGTTAGTTCTTGATGAGGGGTTTACCCCATTCGATTCAATGCGTCACGTCGATCCTCGACAGGGGCTTGATCGTATCGCATAGTCGTCTGTTCTGACTTGTGACGTAGTTGTGCCTGTGCAGCCGCAAGCCCCTCTTCTCTGGCCATGTACGTCCCGACAGAGTGACGGATAGAGTAGAACGTGATATCTCTGTTCTCGGTGGGGATTCCTGCCGTCTCACAGATATCCCGTAGCCGTCTGTTCAGCGAATAGTATTCGTACCTGTTCCCGTTCCTGTTTAGCCAGAGTGCGTCTGTATCGTCGTATTTGGCGTATGCCTCACGTTCGTTCAGCTAGCGACGGAGTGCTTCAGCAGTCCGGTCTGTCAATGAGACTGTCCAATTATCACTGTTCTTCGAGGATTCGTCTCTTGGAATCCGTAGGACTCTGTTGTTCACATCGACCCACCTGACGTTTGCCCGCTTCACTTCGATAGGGCGTAGTCCCGTATCCAGTGCAGTCCAGAACAGTGACGGCCATTTCCAGCCGTTTGCCCGCTCGAAGTCTTGTGGTGTCACAGCAGATTTTGGTTTTTCGAATCGCTGTGCAAGGTGTGCTTTGATCCGGCTACGTTCCTGTGGGGTGCAATTGGAATACGTCGGGACAGACCCATATTCAAGTACAGCCTCACGGATCTGTTGTCGCTCTTCGACACTGAGGAAATCAGGGGGGTTCGTATTGCCTACATTCCCGCTACTGAACGAAACAGGTGGGTTCCAGTCAGGGTCGTCACCGAATTCCCACCCCCGCCAGCGAAACAGCATTTTGAGTGCTTTGACGTGACTGGCTTTGTCTTCCTCAGTGCTGTCCTTGTAGGCAAGGTGTTGCACAAAGTCGTCAGCGTGTTCGTGAGTGATTGCCGTCGTATACCCCCCACGTTCCTGCCACACCCAGCGATAACACAGGTCAAGTCTGTATGCGTAGCCAGCGACAGTCGTGTGTGCATACCCTTCTGCTTTCTCAGGATTCTTCTCGAGATTTAAGGCCCATTTCAGCAACTTGGTTCTGTGATCCGCGTAGTCAAGGAGCTGTCTCTCAGTCAACTGTTCCCGTGAGGGGTCTGGCACTGTATTGATTCCGTCTACGCTGGTAGTAATGTCCGATTCCCCGCTGTCCGTCGATTGTGGTGTGTTCTGGCTCATGGATTTGTTCTCTCAGCCATGACATGATTCTGGAATCGCGGGACGTGACGGGGATGGATCTGTGCAACCCGGGTTTCAGCCTGATACGCCGCAATTGAAAACACGCTGGCTGTGGCTGAAAAGTACGTGACTGCGGGGGAAAAGAAGGTCCGGGTGCGAGAATCGAACCACGGTCGGACGTGCTCGTTTGACTGCGCACGACCTCCCTGATTAGATTCTCTCCCGGGACTTTTCGCTCCTATCGTTGGTCGTCGCAGAAAAGTCCGGGTGCGAGAATCGAACCCGCGTCCCAGCCTCCACAAGGCTGGAGGATAACCACTACCCCAACCCGGACACGCGTTGGGCAGTTCATTGTAGCCGGAGTGCGATTGATATAGGTTACGTTCCGATCCCGGTTCGGGAGTCAGTGACGGATTTATCACCTCTCTTCGCCATCGACTTGAACTCTGACGACGCCTCATCCAGGTTCTTGCGGTGATGTGGGAGTAAGAGTGGTGTCGACAGTCGCGGTTTTAAATAAGGAGTAACGTTTCCGTTCGAATGTGCCACCCGTTCGCAATCGAACCCTTGTATATACAGCGATTGGGGTCGTTGTTTTGGTATGGAACAGTCCGAACGGATTGCGATTCTTGGCGGGACGTTCACACCGATTCACAACGGTCATCGCGCGCTCTTGCACAAAGCATTCCAGACAGCCAGCTCCGATTGCAGTAGAGATGGGCACGTTATCGTTGCTCTCACTTCGTCATCCCTCACAACACAGACACGGAGTGACCCAACGCATGCAGATTTGCTCGGTTCTTTCGAGCAACGACGTGAGAATCTCGTTACCGAACTCGACCGCATGGACAATGCCTATACTGCCACCTATGAAATCATCCGGTTAGAGGACACCCACGGTCCGGCTGCGACACGCGAGGATCTCGATGCGCTTGTCGTGTCGCCGGAAGCGAAAGCACAGCGCCGGGCTTATGAACTCAATCAGCAACGCGTGGAGACGGGTCTTCGACCACTTGAAATCCATACCCCGCCGTTCGTCGTCGCCGAAGACGGGGAACGAATCAGCAGTACCCGGATTCGAAACGGCGAGATAGATGCCCATGGACGAATACTGGATGAGACGTGACCAGCGCCGTCCTACCCCCGTAGTTGCCGAATCAGATTCTGTTCACGGCGCGGCCATACTTTCCTATCATCTGCTTGATAATCAGCTCTGTATCGCCCCGAACGTGGAGTCGAGTCACTCCTTCATCCCGAGCTCTTTCGAGCGTTTGAATCAGAGCTGTGTACTCGGCCCGATTGTTAGTGACGTCGTCTCCGATGAACCCGCCGTCTGTATTCTCTTAATCGTCGAGCTTGAACGTATAACCGTATCCACCACGTCCAGGGTTACCCTTTGAAGAACCGTCGAACTCCACTACAGCTACGTCTGATAGTCGGTAGTTCCCATCCGTTCTGATTACTGACCGGATTTCTGAAGGGCGTCGAAAGAGCTCACACCGGTTGATGCACTCGTTCGAACAGAGACAGCGGTCTCACTTCGGTGAGAGCGCCGTCAACCCCCACGAGGTGCAAAGCTATCGCTCATTCACAGGGCAAATTCTGGACGCGGGCGGTTTCAGCCCGCGTCCAGCTGGCTATACGTCGGCGGGATTCTGGTCCGGTTGGTCGGTGCCTCCCACTTCCGTTTCAACGTGTCGTCGAGCGCGTGGTCGATCCACTCTCTGAACACCTCGAAGCGGAACCAGTCAGGGAGTGCTCGCCCGCCGCGCCGCGGCGTGGCGAGCACGCCCCATCGAACGATCACCCACAGATTCCGCAACAGGAAGCTCACCAGTATGAACAACAACCGCACCGCTGGATCGGTCGTACTCGTACGTGCCCGCACTTCACGCATCGTTCGGAACGCTGTCTCGATGGCTGAGCGTTTCCGATAGAGCGCTTCGACTTCTTTGGGCGTGCGATCGGTCAGATCGCACGCCACGTACGCCCGCACGAGCAACCCGTGCTTGCCACGGTTGCCCTGCTGATAGGAGACACAGACCGCGAGCGGGAAGCGCAGTTCCCGCTCGCTTCCCTCGTACATCACGTATTCCGTCCAGTAGGAGACCGTCGTATCCAGTTTTTCAGCCATCTGTTTTCCACGGCGGTTGATCGGGAGAGCGACTGGATGCGGTGGCACCGGTCGCTCGATCGACGTGCCGTCGTAGAAGCCACGGTCAGCGAGAACTCCTGCGATCTCGAACGGGAGGGCCGCGACGTGGTCGAGCACCCGCTCGACCGCGTCGCTTGTCGGTTCGTCACTCCTGACGGGCGTGGCTGCAACGATGAGTGGCGTCTTCGAGCAAGGATTCCTCACAATCACCGGACACACCCTCGTTGACGCTGTCCTGCCAGAGATCGTCACAGAAACCGATACCATTACGCATCACGATCACCTGTATGACTTCCGGTTCGACGAAGATCCGCACGGACCGTCATCCTTGGGCCGTATCACCCTGTACGGAGCAGACGGCACCGTCGACGAGAACGAGGTTCCCCTGGCAGACGGACTTGCTGCCGCTGACGACCACATACAGGAACTCCTTGACGACGAAGAATTCTACCCCATAGAATAGCACGACGCCCGTTTCACAAGAGCGGTGCTTTCCGTAGAGAGGGTCCATCGCATGCGTATCTGTGGGAACGTTTTCCAACTTTCCGGCTCTTTTGAAACCCTCAATATGTGATGGGTTTTGACGGCTGTGCTGAATACACAGCGCATATGCAGCAGGCAAATAGTATCTCGTCTCAAAGAGGTAACTTAGTTGGGATAGCATATTTGTTGTCTTGAGGTGGATCTCCCTCATCTTGTGCGGGGAATTCCCGATATTTGGACCAAAATTACTGTTTTTCATCTGAACGATCCGAATAACTATGCTACTGCTGTTGTTTAGTATTACTGTTATGAACAATGGTATTCGTCAACGTGACACAGGATCCTCAATTGACGATATCGCCTATCTCACGCGGTCTGAACACCGGGCTCCGACACTTGTCGCACTGACGGAGCGTCCCCGGAGTCGCTCTGAGCTCTGCGAATTGGCTGGCGTTTCCTCGTCCACGATGCGACGAACGTTGGACGAATTCGAAGATCGAACCTGGATCCGGAAGGAGGGATATCAGTATGTGGCCACGTGTCTGGGAGAGGTGATTGCATCTGGGATGGAGGATCTGCTCAAACAGCTTGAAACCGAGCGAAACTTACGTGACGTTTATCACTTACTCCCAGACGAAGTTATCGAATTCACAATCGAGATGAATTCGGCCACGACGGTGACTGTCGCCGATCACGATGCGCCGTACCGCCCGGTGAGCCGATTCAGGTCGCTACTCTTAGAGACCGATCAGTTTCAGTTTCTCGGGGTCGATCTCGCCTTGCTCGAACCCTGTCGGGAGGACTTCCGACGGCAAATTCTCGACGGAATGCAGGCCGAAATCATTAATCCACCGGACGCTGCCAGATACATCATCTCGACGTATCCGGAACTTTGCACCGATATCCTCGAAAGCGGCAATTTGAACCCACTCGTCCACGATGACGTGCCGACGTATGGGATCAGTTTCTTTGACGATCGAATTGCTGTTAACGACTACGATCCCGACAGAGCCAAAGCAGAGGTGTTGATCGACACCAATACACGGACAGCACACGATTGGGCAGAATCGGTATACACCACATACAAATCCGAGGCCCGACCGCTCGAATACCAACAGCTCATCGGCTGACGATTCTCTGAGGTGACTGATAGTGATTACTGTAGCGATTTACCGCTACGACCGCACGACTGCGTGCGGTCGATGTGGAACAGACCTACAGTAATCACTATGAGGGGTCACGCGCCCGTCCACCCGTGTCTCATTTTCATGAGATACTCACCAAGTGTGGTGGGCAAGTCGGGGGTACGACACAGTCGCTTCCGAATTGCAGCGGCTGACGATTCTTCAACGGATGCAAAACATAGCAGGATCTGCAGAAATGGCACGAAATAGCTACAACAGCCTCCAGCTCGTAGTGTCTCTGGCAGGGGTGTAGTAAAAAACCATGATAAATGAACAGCAAGTCACCCACGGGATAGACCTCGAAACACTCGAAGGGTTTGCCGAACACGCAGCAGAGAATCCCGAAGCCGTCCAGCTTGGCCTGGAAGCGTCCGCGACCTACGAAGGCACGGCTGCTCACAGTCTGGCGAAGATCGACAGCTACGATCTCGGTGGCGAGACGATCGCCCGCGAGACACGCGAATACACCCTTCCGTACGGCGGTTGGAAAGAAGTGTTGGACGCTGGTGGATGGGTCGGTGCAACCGACCGGCTTGAACCGATCGAAGCGGTGCTGTCGGCGCTGGCCGCCTGTATCAACGTCGGCATCAGCATCAATGCTGTCGCAAACGGCGTCGATATCAAGCACCTGCAGACACATGTCCGGGCTGACTTCGACCCGGCCGTGCTCTTCAACCTCGCGGAACTCAATGAGGCCGATTCGGTCTTCGAGAACGTGACTGCTGAAATCGAAATCGAGGGCGAGGATCTCGACAAAGATCTCATCGACGAGTGGGCACGGCGCGCGCCCGTCTACACACTCGTCTCGCTCGGCCAGGACATCGAGATGGCCGTCAATACGCCTGCTGAAGTGGCGGGCGACGACTAACGGTGAGCAACAATGAGTGAATCCCTCGACACTGAGAAACTCGAACGCGAGGTCAAATCGATGTATCAGGATGTTGCAAAATCCTCAGACGCGGAGTTCCATTTCGAGACGGGTCGCGATCTCGCCGAACGCCTCGGGTACGATCCCGACGACCTCGACTACGTTCCAGACGAAGCGATCGACTCGTTTGCAGGTGTGGGCTACTACTTCGACCTGGCCGACCTCGATCCAGGCGAGGCAGTACTCGACCTCGGTAGCGGGTCTGGGATGGACGCCTTCGTCGTGGGATTGCACGTCACTGAAACTGGAACAGTGACCGGTATCGATATGACCGATGAGCAGGTCGAGAAGTCTCGCAATCTTGCAGCGGATAACGGGTTCCACAACGTGGAGTTCCGCCGAGGGTACATCGAGAACCTTCCGTTCGAGGACGCATCCTTCGACGCGGTAATCTCGAACGGCGTAATAAATCTCTCCGCCGAGAAGGACCGAGTCTTCGAGGAAGCGAGTCGAGTCCTCCGACCCGGCGGGCGGTTGGCGCTCGCAGACATCATTAGCGAACAACAGATGCCGGACAGTATCAAAAACGATGCGGACCTCTGGGCCGCCTGTATCGGTGGTGCCGAACAGGTCGACAACTACACGACGATGATCGAACGAGCCGGCTTCGAGATGGAAGAGGTGCGGGAGAATACCGAATACGAGTTTATCTCCGAGCAGGCCGCGAATGCGTGCCAGAAATACGGCGTCAAGAGCATCTCCCTCGGCGCTCGGAAAGAGTAACAACAGGAATCAAACAATGCGTAAGAATATCAAGGAGAGAGGTGACGTATCGCGTAGAAGACTACTGAATCAGGTCGGTTCAGCCGACGGTTCGACGAGATCGCTGGCCTTCGAACGGGTCTGCTCGACGGTCGAGGGGCGAGCCTCGAAGTCGACGACGATCTGGTCGCCGTAATCGACGTCCTCGACGTTGGCGTGATCGTGGATCCAGGACACCAGACTCATCGCCTCGTCTGTCATCGGTAACACGAGCCGCTCGCGCCGCAACTCCGGCAGTGCTTCATCGATCCGCTCGCGGAGTCTATCGATGTTCTCACCCTCTTTGGCACTGACGGCCACCGGGTTCGGAGCAAGCGCAGACAGCGCCTCGCGCTTCTCGCGGAGTTCGTCCTCGTCGACCACGTCGATCTTGTTCAAGACGGTGAGGATCGGGGCCTCGTTTCGCTCGTAGAGGGTGTCGTGACTGGTGACGAGTTTCTCCCGGATCTCCTCGACGGGTTCGCTGACGTCGATGACCAGCAACACGAGGTCGGCTCGGTAGACCGAATCGAGCGTAGACTTGAACGACTCGACCAGCCAGTGTGGTAGATCCGAGATGAATCCCACGGTGTCTGTCACCAGCACGTCCCGGCGCTCCAGCTCGGTCTTCCGTGTCGTCGTCCCAAGCGTGGTGAACAAGCGATCCTCGCTCTCGGCGGTCGCGTCCAGATCCGGGTGGAGGTCCTCGTTAACGTCGACGTCTATGTCATCGGCCAGCTGACGCAACAGCGTCGACTTGCCGGCGTTCGTGTAACCCGCTAGCGCGACCAGATCGAACCCGGATTCGCGTCGCTGCTCTCGGCGGTGCTGCTCGGTTTCCTCGATCGATTGCAGTTCCTCGCGGATATTGGCGATCTGGTTTTTGATGTCCTGCTCGCGACTCTCGTCGTACTCTCCCAGACCCATGAATCCGGGTCGCTCGTCGCGTTTGGCGAGGCTGGCCTTGGCTTCCGCACGCGGGAGTTCGTACCGTAGCTCCGCCAGTTCGACCTGGAGCTGCGCCTTTCTGGTCTGGGCTCGTTGACCGAAGATCTCCAAGATGAGCCGGAACCGATCGAGGATCCGGACGCCCTCGGGGAGCTTGTTCCCGAGGTTGTACGTCTGGTAGGGCCCTAGCTGGTTGTCGAAGACGACCACCGACGCGCCGGTCCGCGCGACGACCTCGGCCAACTGTTCGGCTTTCCCCTCCCCGACGTGGAACGCGGGGTCCTCGGTACGTGTCTGGGTGACTTCGCCGACGACTTCGTAGCCCGCCGAACGAGCGAGTTCCGTAATCTCGGCAGTGTCTGCACTCCCGGAATCGACTCGCTTGGCGATGACCGCCGGTTCAGTCTGGATGTTCTCCGTCACTCGACAGAACGTAGTAGACGTGGCTATATAATTTTGTTTCAGGTCAAAGGGAAACGGCGGGAGATGGGGTCCCGCGCGTGTGACACTACGGAGCCGGTTGGCTCCACCCGTAGCTAGGCTCGCCAGCTAAATAAGCGGCTAGAATCGTTTATCCGTAGTCATCGACTATCTACTCGGACGTGACTCTGTTACACGGCGCGACACCACGTCAACTGGTAAAGGCTGTGACAGCCGACATCTGTGACAGCAGGTCCTAACTAAATCACGTCCGAGTGGATATTTTACACCCGCTGGCAGTCACTAGGACGGCTGTCCCTTTTGATGGATTGTGCCGAAAATCGAGGTGAAAAATTACAACGTAGGAAAACTCCATAATGGTTGCTCCCGAAGGGGGGTGTATGGACGCTATCGTCCTTGCCGGCGGATTCGCAACACGACTCTGGCCAATCACCAGGAACCGCCCGAAGATGTTCTTACCGATCGGTGATACGACCGTGATCGATCGCATCTTCCGGGAACTCGAAGACGACGACCGCATAGAAGACGTCTACGTCTCGACCAACGAGGAGTTCGGCGAAGTTTTCGAGGAACACATCGCCGATTCACCGTTCGAGAAACCCACAGTCTCGGTCGAGGAAGCCAAAGAGGAAGACGAGAAGTTCGGCGTCGTCGGCGCGCTCGGTGAACTCGTCGAGCGCGAGGGTCTGGACAGCGACACACTCGTCATCGCTGGCGACAACCTCATCAGCTTCTCGCTGTCGGACTTCATCGACGCGTTCAAGGAAAACGGGGCCACAACGCTGGCCGCATACGATGTCGGGAGCCTGGAGCGAGCGACCCAGTACGGGGTCATCGACGTCGAAGACGACCGGGTCGTCGACTTCCAGGAGAAACCCGACGACCCGCCGAGTTCGCTCGTCTCGATCGCCTGCTACGCGTTCCCGGCCGAGACGATGGGATTGATCGACACGTATCTCTCCGGGGAGAACAACCCGGACGAACCGGGCTGGTTCATTCAGTGGCTCATCGAGCGCAGCCCCGTCTACGCGTTCCCCTTCGAGGACGCGTGGTTCGACATCGGGACGCCGGAGGCGTACCTGGACACCGTCGCGTGGTACCTCGACGGCGGGACGCTCGTCCATCCGACGGCGACCGTCGAGAACTCCGATCTCGGCCAGAACGTGCACGTCATGGAAGGCGCGACAGTGATCGACTCCTCGTTGGAGCGGGTGGTCGTGTTCCCCAACGCGACGGTCAAGAACTGCCGGATCTACTCCTCGATCATCGACGAGAACACCGAACTGGAGGAAGTCAACCTCTCGGAGGCACAGATCGGCGCCCACACTTCCCTCGCACAGTCCCAGTCCCCGCCGGCCGAATGGGTCTGGGAACAGAGTCGGGACTCGGAGTGACCAATGAGCACGACAGAAACAGACGACGACGCGATCGCTGTCGAGATGGAAGTCCGGGGTGACCGGACTATTCTGACTATCGAGGGGAAACGGGACGCTGCGGTTATCGTCCGATCAGCGAGCGGTGAGCGGATCTACCTCCCCCCGGAGGACTTCGACGCCGAACCGTCTCAGACGACACCCTATAGCACATCGCCCTACAGTACGACGACCGAGGCCGACGAGACCGACGATGAGGAAACCGATGACAGCGAGGGAAACGTGACGACGCCCTATAGCAAGACCGCCGACGAGTCGGTCGCTGACGATTCACAGCCCAGCTACGGCCGAGCGACGACGCCGGCCGGCATTCGGATCGTCCATCCTGAGCCAGTGTCGGACGTGCGGTTCGTTCGCTAGAACGGACGTGCGGCCCGCAACGACCGCGGGGTCCGATGACTAGTCGTCCAGTATCTCCAGGTAGAACTCCTCGTGGTCGTCAGCGACGTCACTCCAGGTACGCTCCTCGTACTCCAGTGGTCCGTCCATCGCGAGTCCTTCCTGGATGCCGCGTGCGACCTCCCGGGAGTCAGGCGTGACCTGAATCAGGCAATCCTCGGGGAGGATTTCGGCCGCCCCGCAGTCGGTCGTAACGACGCGTGTCCCCACTGAGAGAGCTTCGACGACAGTGATCCCGAACGGCTCGGCAAGCGAGGGCGAGACGAACAGGTCGGCACTGGCGTAGTAGTCGGCCAGCTCCTCCTCGGGGACGTACCCGACGAATTCGACCTGATCCTCGATGTCCAGCGCGTCGGCGAACTGCCGCAGCTGGTCGGTCAAATGCCCCGTCCCACCGATGACGAGCGTTACGTCCTCGCGACTGAGCCGCTCGACCGCCGCAAGCAGGTACGACAGTCCCTTCTGGTGGGTGTGGCGACCGACGAAAAACAGCATCTCGCCGTCAATGTCCAGTTCCTCCTTGACGTCTCGGCCCGTCGGCGTCACAGACGGGAAGCCGTTGTAAATGACGCGTGCGTCCCCGCCGTGGTGCTCTTTGATCCGCTGTCGGGTGACGTTGCTCACGGTCACCAGGTGATCTGCCTCGTCGACGATCCGCTGTTCGGCCTCGACTTCCAGATCCGGCGGGTCGAGGTTCCGCTCTATGGACAGCGAGTGGAACGTCGTGACCCACGGAATGTCGTGTGCCTGTTGGGCGCTTGCACCGGGCTGGTAACCGAACCAGTCGTTGGTGTGGACGATGTCCGCATCTTCTGCGAGTTCGACGAACGACTCTTCCATCCGGTTGACCCGCGTGATGAGGTCGCCGGAACCCGTCTCGATCCCGTGGACGTTCTCGCGATTCCCGGGATCGAACTCCTCGGGAAGCGCCAGGTGCATGTCGATACTGTCGCGGGCCTCGAAGGCTTCGAACAGTTCGGCTAGCGCCGTGTCAAGGCCGCCGGTGATCTTCGGTGGAAACCCCCAACCGAGGTGCAGGACAGTCGGCGCCACGGCGTCACTCACCGTCCCGCCACTGTTTCTGGTGGCATGTCATACCGAACGACTAGCGGCGAGCCCGGTTAATGCTACCGACAAAAGCAAAAACGACCTTCGCGTCTATTCGCCGAGGAGGTTCCCGATATCCGCGTGATCGTCAAGGAGTTCCTGCATTCGGTCGACGGTTTTGGGGTCGCGAGTGGGGCCGCTCCGCAGGACGTCCTCGGCACGGTCGATGGCCATTCGAGTGTCCGACTGCAGTAGCAACACGGGGACGCCGCGTTTCTCGGCCTTGCCGAGTACCGCGCCTGTCGGCCGGAAGCCGCCACCGAGGATAATGCACTTGATACCCGATGCCTCCAGCGCGGCGGTGACGATCTCCGAGCGGTCGCCGCCTGTGATCATCGCCGCGTTCTGGGTGCGGCGGAACTGCGTGAGCGCGCTCTCGGCGGACATCGCACCGACGGTGAACCGCTCGATGAACACGTCCGTCGAGACGTCGCTCGTCAGGACTTCCGCCCCGAGGCGTTCGGCGAGTTCGCCGACGGTCATCCCCGCGAGCTCCTTGACGCTGGGGATCACGCCGAGCACGTTGACGCCACGGTTCTCCAGGAACGGAGCCACGTCAGTCGTCAGCTGGTCGAGCTCGCTGTCTGGGACAGCGTTAAACAGCACGCCCGCGAGGTTATCCCCGATCTGGTCGGCCGCGGCGAGGATGTCGTCCACGTCGCCGCTTTCGTTGTAGCGCGACAGCAGTACGACCTTCGCATCGATCATCTCGGCGATCTCGGGATCAGTGAGGTCAACGATCCCACCGGTCGTGAGGCGGTCGGTCCCCTCTACGACCATCAGATCTCGCTCGTCTGCCTGCTTGTTGTAGTTTTCGAGGATCCGCTCGCGTAGTTCTTCGGGCTGCTCGCGGCCACGGACGGCTTCCTCGATGAACGTCGGTGTGTAGACGATCGGCTCGAGCTCGTGCATCTCCAGATCGAGATCGAGCAACTCCCGCGCGAGCATCGGATCCTCGTCGCGGGTCTTGCCGGTCGCACTTTGCAGGCGCGTCCCTTTCGGTTTCATGTAGCCGACGCTGTGGCCCGCTGCGTCGGCCAGCTGGGCGATTCCGAGACTGACTGCGGTCTTGCCGGTCGCTTCTTCGGTCGAGGTGACGAGTATTGGGTCCATAGTTTATGTTCTCCCTGCAGGGTGTTATAGTTCTTCGTGGTCGATGGTCGCGCGGATGTCGACAGCCTCTACGCCGTCGGGGCCCGCGACCAGGGGGTTGATGTCCAGTTCGAGGATCGCCGGGAAGTCCGTGACCAGCTGCGAGAGGCGCTGGACCGTCTCGACGACCGCGTCCTCATCGACTGGATCACGGCCTCTGGCACCCCTGAGAAGGGGCGCCGAATCGATCTCGTCGATCATCTGGCTCGCCTCGTCCTCGCTAACGGGCGCGACACGGAAGGTCGCGTCTTCGAGCACTTCAACGAAGATCCCGCCGAGGCCGAACATGACGAGTGGTCCGAACTGCGGATCGCGGTTCATGCCGACGATGGTCTCGGTTCCAGCATCGAGGTCTGCCATCTCCTGGACCTGCACGCCAAGGATGCTCGCGTCGGGCTGGTAGTTGCGCGCCCGGCTGATGAGGTCCTCGTAGGTCGAGGCTGCCTCCTCTGCGGGGACGTTGACCTCGACCCCACCGATGTCGGACTTGTGCAGAATGTCGGGGCTAACGATCTTCATCACGACGTTGCCCTCGATCTCCTTCGCGGCTTCGACGGCGTCCTGCTTGTCCGTGACAATCGCGCCCTCGGGCGTGGGGATCCCGTAGGCGTCGAGCAGATCCATCGCCTCGATCCCGAGCTTGTTGGTCTCGCGCTCTTTGGTCCGTTCGAGGATCTCTCGTGCGCGCTCGCGGTCAACATCGAAGTCCGTCGCTGTACCGTATTCGTTCTCGCGAATCTCGCTGTATTCCTGGAGCGCGTCGAGGCTCTTGACCCCGCGGGCGGGATCGAAGTACGACGGAACGCCGACCTCATCCAGGATCTCTTCGGCGTCGCGGGCGGAGTCCCCGCCCATCAGGCTGGCTGCGATCGGCGTGTTGTACTCTCTCTGTTTCTCGACGATGACGTTCGCCAGTTTCTCGAAGTCCATGACCGCCGTAGGACAGGCGACGACGATGACCGAACCCACGTTGGGGTCCTCGAGAACGACGTCGAGCGCGTCTGCGTAGCGTTCGGTCGGCGCGTCGCCGAGCACGTCCACCGGGTTGAATATGTTTGCCTCGCCAGGCATCGATTCCTCGAGCTCTTCGAGTGTCTCGTCGGTGAACGACGCCATCTGGAGGCCGGAGTCGCCCACCGCGTCGGTAGACATGACGCCCGGACCGCCTGCGTTAGTCACGATAGCGATCTCGTCACCGTCCGGCAGGGGTTGTCCTTCGAGGATCGAGGCGTAGTCGAACAGCTCCTGAACGCTTTCGGCGCGAATGACGCCGGCCTGCTGGAGGCCGGCCTCGTAAGCTCGTTCGCTACCGGCGATGGCACCGGTGTGTGAGGCGGCGGCCGATGCACCTGCCTCGGTCCGACCGGACTTGACGACGACAATAGGCGTGTCTTCAGTCACTTTCCGGGCCGAGTCGATGAACTCCCGGCCGTCGTCGATGTCCTCGAGATAGCCGAGGATGACGTCGGTGTCGGGGTCGTCACCCCAGAACTCGATGAAGTCACTTTCGTCGAGGACGGCTTTGTTCCCAACGGAAACCACGTCCTTGAAGCCCATGTTGCGGTCGCTGGCCCAGTCAAGCACGGCTGTGATGAACGCACCGGACTGGCTCATAAAGGAGATAGAGCCTTCGAGCGCGGACTGTGGGCTGAACGTGGCGTTCATCCCGACCGGCGTCGAGACGACGCCGAGACAGTTCGGACCGACGAGGTTCATGTCGTACTCATCGGCGATCTCTTTGAGTTGCTGCTCTCGCGAGGCACCTTCACTACCGGATTCGCCGAATCCGGCAGTGATAACGGCGACTTCTGTGATGCCGGCTTGGCCGGCCTCGCGGAGCGAGTCGATCACGATCGAAGGTGGCACGACCACGACGGCAAGATCTGCCGTCGGCGCGTCGAGAACGCTGTCGAACGCAGACAGCCCGAAGACCTCCTCCGCGTTCGGGTTTACGGGCAGAATCTCGCCCTCGTACCCGTCGAGGAGGTTCTCCATGATGGCGCGCCCGACGGAACCTTCGCTCTCCGTCGCACCGATCACGGCCACCCGTTCCGGTGAAAACAACGTTTCTAGGTTACCCATCGTCTCATCGTGGCTTAGTGACGGCCCCGGAAATACTTACCTCATCGCTCCAACGACGTGAGAACGTGAGTGAATAGATAATGATGGTCATGATACGATCGCTTTATTGCGATTTTATCCTATCAGACAACGTACTGTTTGGGAACGCGTGACAGAGTAACGCGCCCATCACGGATAGTTCCTGACAACGTACAGACGCGTGTCAGACACCGCCGCAATCCTTTTTTCTGTCGGCTGAGTTGATACGACAATGACTGGCGTTTCAGACTTTCTCGACGGATTCGCGGACGACGTGGACGGCATCTGTCTGTTTTCGCCGAGTTCGTCGGAGTACAGTACGTTTGTGGATAGAGATGGACCCCTGGTCGTGATCGGGACGGACAACGCGGTCGGTGCGGACACGTTCGTCGAACTCCCGTTGGAGTTCACTGATCCGACTGAACGGGTTAGATTCGGAGTCGAGGGCGCGTTACAGCAGGACGCCATTGAGGAGGAAATGACACTTCTCTGTATTATGCGAAGTTTCAGCGGCGACGAGGTCGATACCGTGATGCGAGTGCGCGCGGGCGAGTTCGCCCAGTCGGGTGTCTACGATCTGTTTGTCAACTCCAGGGCCGATCCGTCGGTCGTCCGGAACGTCCTGGAGGTTTCGGTCGAACTCGGCAAAAAAGGGCAGAAGGGCAAGCCTGTCGGCGCGCTGTTCGTCGTCGGCGACGCCGGAAAAGTAATGAACAAGTCCCGACCGCTCAGCTACAACCCCTTCGAGAAGTCCCACGTCCACGTCGGCGATCCGATCGTCAACGTGATGCTCAAGGAGTTCTCCCGGCTGGACGGCGCGTTCGTCATCTCCGATTCGGGGAAGATCGTCTCGGCGTACCGATACCTCGAACCTTCTGCTGAGGGCGTCGACATTCCGAAAGGGCTGGGTGCCCGCCACATGGCCGCCGGCGCGATTACTCGCGATACGAACGCCATTGCGATCGTTCTCAGCGAAAGCGACGGACTCGTTAGGGCGTTCAAGGGCGGTGAGCTGATCTTCGAACTCGATCCGGAGGAGTACTGATGTATCCCGGTCAGATCGAATTTCCACGGCTCATCAGAGGGCTGTTCTCCGAGCAGGGGGCTGTCGCGATAGCCGTACTGACGCTGTTCGTCGGGGCCGTCGCCGGCTATCTCGTTTGGCGAGGGACGCGAAACCTCCTGATCAGAGAGGGTTTCGACGACGCCGTTGAGGGCACGTTGTTCGAACGGACTGTCAACAACGTGGGCCTCTCGACAGTCGGGATCCTGGCACAGCTCGCCGCGCTCGCGGTTTATCTTCTCAGCGTCCTTATCGCTCTCAACGTCGCCCGCCTTGTCGACACCAGCTTCTTCTGGATCCGGTTTACGACGCTGTTGCCCCGATTGTTCGTCGCCGCGCTGGCGGTCATCCTCGGTCTCGTCGTCGGCGACAAGGCGAAACTCGTCGTCAGCGAGCGGCTCAAGAGTATCAAACTTCCAGAGGTCTCGATCATCCCCGAGCTGGTCAAATACAGCGTCTTCTACATCGCAGCCCTGCTCGCGCTCGGACAGCTCGGCATCGCCACCAACGCGCTGCTGATCCTCCTCGCGGTGTACGCGTTCGGACTCGTCTTCCTCAGCGGCCTGGCGTTCAAAGACCTCCTGGCTGCGGGTGCCGCCGGCGTCTATCTCCTGCTGTCCCAGCCCTACGGGATCGGCGACGAGGTCAAGATTGACGGGACGCGCGGGATCGTCCAGGAGATCAACGTTTTCGTCACGCATATCGAAAGCGAAGACGAGGAGTACATCATCCCCAACCAGCGCGTATTCAAACGCGGGATCGTCCGTATTCGAGGCTGACGCGCTCGGATAGAGGTTTTCGTTCCGAGTCCTCCAACCCGGAAGCGTCAGAACCATCCGTTCGCTTTCATCTGCTCTCTGTGTTCCTGAATGGGGTCGAACACGTTCGGCGACACATGGACTGCAGCGTGGACCCAACAGCGTACCATGACGCAGAATGCCGATTCCTCACACGACTCGACACTCGACGCGCGTGAGATCGACGGGGAACCGTTCGGGGACATCATGAGCGCGCTCGCGGGCCTCCCCGAGGACGGATCGTTACTACTCATCAATAGCTTCGAACCCGAACCGCTGTACGACGTTCTCGAAGAACGCGGATTCGAGTACGCGAGCGAAGAGGTCAGCCCCGAGGAGTGGCACGTCGAGATTACTCCCGCCTGATCGACATCCCTTTGATTCGCTTTTCTACCGGACGATCACAGTGCACTGATAGGGATTAGCGTAGAAATCCATAGATTCCGCCCGGGAATAGCGATCCGGTCGTTCGATCAGTCGTCATCGAGCCACGCGCGTCGGAGACGGTCGAGTTCGGTCGGTGCGACGTCTTCACGCTCCGCGGCGAGCGCGAGGTCAGCGTCGGTGACGAACCCCCGTTCGAGGACGCGCTGAAAGACGTCGGTAACGACGGTAGCAGTCTCGTCGCCCTCGATCGAATGTCGACCCTCTTCGTCCTCGAGGACGCCCTCGAACCGGAGTTCGTCACCATCGTCGGCCCCGTCCGAGAGCGCGACCGTGTACGAGATCGTCGCCTCACTCTGGGGCGATTCGATGTCCCAGAACACGGTTACTGTTCCGGCGTGACGATCTACGGCGATCGGATCCGGAGAGACCTCAAGTTTCTCGATATCGCTCGAAACCGTCTCGCGGAGCGAGACCCGCCCCTCGACGCCACGGAGAGTGACCGTCACCGGGACCGACTGGTCGGGCAACGGATACGATCGCTCGATCGCCCGAAACGCAAGCGGTTCGTGATGCAGAGGCCCTTCGTCAGATACAGTTCTCACGTGGTCACCGTTCGTAACATGGCTCACGCGTTCGTGACTCGATACGTCTGTGAAGCCAGATTCGTGGGGTGATTCCATCTCTGCCTGTACATCGTAACCTGCGAACCGCGCCCAGACCACCAGCAGGCTGGGCAGGACGAACACGCTCGCGAGGAACGCGAAGACGATCACCAGCGCCGTGATGA
>JAZKRQ010000020.1:0-26698 GCA_036628575.1 Halapricum sp. | reverse complement strand
CGTCGATACTCTCCCCCCAATTCGTCCGTCTCCAGTCTAAACCCCAGAAGTAGTGTTATAGCATTTGCCGCTTGCCACAATGCGATCCTCTAACCTTGCCACCCCTCTCTCGGCCCACCAAAAAGTATATTTATCATCAAAATGCATCAATCCTTATGTTGGTGACCTATGTCGGCGGTTCATAATACACTTAACAATATAACGGAGCGGGTCCTCGGAAACGGGCTGCTATCCGGCATCAGATCCGGATTGGGCGAGATGTTAGACGACCGGACCACCGCACTTGCTTTTATCGCACTTATAATATTGACACTCACAGGTGTTTTCGGCCCGATGCTTGCTCCCTACCAGTACAACGTGCCTCAGTACGAAGACGGGGAACTGCTCGACAACGCGCCCCCGTCCGCCGATCATCCGCTGGGTACAAATTCGAATGGCCAGGACATACTGTCACGACTCCTGTACGGGGCACGTCCGACGATACTCGCCGGGTACGTGGGAGGGTTCATGATCCTCACGATCGGCGCGACAGTGGGGATTACTGCCGGGTACTTTGGCGGCGCTATCGAGAGCGTGCTAATGCGGATCACCGACTTCTTCTACGGACTGCCCCTTATCCCGTTCGCTATCGTCCTCACCGCCTTCATGGGCGTCGGTTACTGGCAGTCCATCTTCGTCATAGGAGCCGTCATCTGGCGCGGGACAGCGCGTACCCTTCGCTCCCAGGTTCTCCAGATCAAGGAGCGGCCGTTCATCAAATCAGCAGAGGCAGTCGGCTCGAGTCGAACCAGGATTATCATTAAGCACGTTCTGCCCAACGTCGCAACGATGGCAGTGCTGTTTTTCGCCCTCGGCGTCGGACGGACGATCATGTACCAGGCGAGTCTCTCGTTCCTCGGCGTGGCCTCTCCGTTTATTCCGTCGTGGGGCGTCATGATACGGAACGCCTACCAGACGGGAGCGTTGCTCTCATACTGGTACTGGTCGCTACCGCCCGGAATTCTCATCTCTGCCACCGTTGTTGCCACGTACCTCTTCGGTCGCGGATACGAGGAGGTTTCCCAACAGAGCATGGACGAGGATGCAGTGTAACATGACAGAAGAACTACTCAGCGTCGAAGACCTCCACATCAAGTACCGCATGGAGGAAAACGACATCCACGCCGTCTCGGATGTCTCGTTCACGATAGAGGAAAACGAATACTTCGGTCTTGTAGGTGAGAGCGGATCGGGCAAGAGTACGATTGCGTCTGCTATTCTCGGCGCTCTCGATGGCAACGGGGAAGTCACGTCGGGGACGATCACCTACCGAGGCGAGGATATCACCCACCTCTCCGATTCGGAGTTCAGTTCCAGATTCCGCTGGGACAATATCGCGACGATCCCGCAGGCGTCGATGAATAGCCTGGACCCAGTCAGACGTCTGAGCGACCAAGCGATAGGAATCACGCAGACCCATACGGACTGGAGCAAGAAACAGACACTCGAGAGACTGCGGGATTTGTTCGATGTTGTCGGGCTGGCCCCCGAGAGGATCAACGACTACCCGTTCCAATTCTCCGGCGGGATGCAACAGCGAGCGATCATCGCACTCTCTCTCCTGCTTGACCCGGACCTTCTGATCGCCGACGAACCCACGACTGCGCTCGATGTGATCCTGCAAGACCAGATCATGGCGCACCTGAACGACCTGCGAGACGAACTGGACATCAGCGTCCTGTTCATTACACACGACATGGCAGTCATCCTAGAGAACTGCGACTCACTGGGCGTCCTGCACGGCGGACAGTTGTCCGAAATCGGACCGACGACCGAGGTGTTCGACAATCCCGGGCACCCATACTCGTACTTGCTCCAGCAGGCCTTCCCCGACTACCGATACCCTGACCAGGAACTGACGATCATCGAGGGACAACCACCGCAGCTAAAATCCGAAGTCAGGCAGTGTACGTTCGCGGAACGCTGTCCCTGGGCTGCCGAGGAGTGCAAGATGGGTGCCCCGCCGCTGGAAACGGTTGACGGTGACGACGCCCACAAGACTTCCTGTATCCGGACGGACGAAATAGACGAACTGCGGCCGGAAGACCCCACGAAGAACGTCTGAAGGCCGTCACAGACACGCCGCTGGTCACGTCACGAGTAGTACTGCTCAGCGCCGCCGGCGGCCAGGATCGAACGGACCGGTTCGGTGTACCCGTCGAAAACCACGGTCGCGTCGCGGGTTTGATTGACGACCGTCCCCTCTTCCAAGTCGATCAATATATCATCACCCTCCTCGAAGCGCCCGATGTCTTCCCGGTCTATCTCGACAACTGGCAGGCCCTGATTGATGGCGTTCCGGTAGAAGATGCGCCCGAAGGACTCGGCGACGACGGCGCCGATCCCGGCCTTCTTGAGGGCGATTGGCGCGTGCTCTCTCGACGACCCAGACCCGAAGTTGGCTCCGGCGACAACGACGTCTCCCACTGTGACCTTCTCTGCGAACGACTCGTCTGCCGGTTCCATGACGTGCTGGGCGTACTCCTCGGGTTCGAGGTGGGCGTACTCCCAAGGGATGATGATGTCAGTGTCGATGTCGTCCCCGAACCGCCAGACGTTCCCCTCGATCGTAGGCAGATCCTCGCTCATTGTCACAGCTCCCTCGGATCGGCGATTTCGCCTTCGACTGCGGAGGCCGCCACTACGGCTGGCGAACCGAGATATATCTCCGAGTCGGGGTGACCCATCCGTCCCTTGTAGTTCCGCGTGCTGGTTGACAGGCAGCGTTCTCCCTCCAACAGGACCCCCTCGTACCCGACACAGACGCTACAGTAATTCGACGTCACGCGGGCGCCGGCCTGTTGGAACGTGTCGAGTGTCCCTTCGGCCGACGCCTGTTTCCGGATCTCATCGCTCGCCGGTGTCACGATGAGATCGATGTCGGGATGGATCTCCCGACCCTCAAGTACGGACGCCGCGATCCGCAGGTCCTCAAGCATCCCGTTCGCGCACGAGCCTATGAAACACTGGTCGATGTCGATTCCGCTTGCCTCCTCAATGTCGTGTACGTTGTTTGGTGAGTGAGGATAGGCAACTTTCGGCTCCAGGGAGTCAACGGTCACCTCGTAGTCACCAACGAACTCGGCGTCGTCGTCGGTCTGGTACACCTCGTAGTCGTCGTCGACCTTGCTGTCGAGATACTCGTGTTCGAGTCGGTTGTCTGGTTCGATGTACGTGGACATCGCTCCCATGTCGGCGGCCATGTTACACAGCGTCTGGCGGCCGTCGAGGCCGATTTGCTCGACAGTCTCGCCCGTGTATTCGATGGCGTTGTTGTCTGCGAAGAAGGCCGTCTCGTCGCCGAACTGTTCGAAGATAGAGAACCCGATGTCCCGGGGAGTAACGTACTCGCCGAGGTCCCCGCGGATGGTAAACCGCAACGTCCCCGGGACGTCCAGCCAGATCTCCCCCTCGTTCCAGACGATAGCCGTGTCCGTCGGTCCGAGACAGGTCGCGAACGCGCCCATCGCACCCGCCGTCGGCGTATGCGAGTCCGGGCCAGCCATGACCGCGCCGGGCCTTGCGACCCCGAGCGAACGCCATGCCTGGTGTTTGATGCCTGTCGTCACGACGTCCATGTCCTTATCGTCGGCGTACTCCTCTACCGCCCGTACCTGCTGGGCCTGACTCTCGTCGGTCGGGTTGGGCGTGTGGTCGACCATGAATATCGCTTTCTCGCGGTCCCACACCTCCCCACCGAAGTCCTCAAAGAGGTCTTTGAATATCGAAAACTGGGTCTCGTGAACCCACGAGACATCGATCGATGCCTCGACAGTGTCGCCAGCTGTGACGTCCGACGCGTCGCTTGTCGATTCGAGAATCTTCTCGGTCGCGGTCTGTGCCATGCCATGTACACACTGACCGGTTCGGCCAATAAATCCTCTGTCCGGCCGGAGGACAACTTGCGGCCGGCTCAGTGACGACATCCTCAAAGGAACCGGCAGGAACAATGTTTCGTCGACCCGGGACCTGGATCCCACGTTGCGAACGTGGCTAGTCCTGCGCGTACCGCTCTTCGAGCTCGCCGATCCGGTCGAGGCCAGTTATTTCATTACGATGCTCCCAGTCGACCATGTCGTCCAAGACCGGCTCCTGGGATCCGTGCTCGAGGATGGCTGAATAGAGATCCTCGAACGTCTGCAACGCAGCGCGGAACGCGTCGGCGGGACAGATGGTGATGTCGTACCCGATATCCTGGAGTTCGTCCGCGGGCAGGACCGGTGTCAGGCCGCCCGGCGCCATGTTCGCGAGGTGCAGGCCCGGGGCCTCGTCCGTAATCCGCTCCATCTCCTCGCGGTCTCTCGGTGACTCGACGAACAGGACATCTGCACCCGCCTCTTTGTACCTGTTGGCGCGGTCGATTGCTTCGTCGACGCCCTCGACGGCCAGCGCGTCAGTCCTGGCGATAATCAAAAAGTCCTCGCTCTCCCGGGCGTCAGTCGCTGCCCGTATCTTCTGAACAAACTCTTCGGCCGGCACAATCGATTTCCCCTCGAAGTGACCACAGCGCTTCGGGAAGGTTTGGTCTTCGATCTGGATGGCGTTGACTCCCGCGCGTTCGTACTCGGTGACGGTCCGGCGCACGTTTAACGGGTTCCCGTAGCCGGTGTCAGCGTCGGCAACGAGCGGTACGTCGATCGCACCGGCCATTTGGTGGGCGCGGTTCGCCATTTCCGTCATCGTTGCTAGCCCGACATCGGGTTCACCGGTGACGGATGTCGCGACGGACGAGCCGGACATGTACACCGCCTCTGCTCCGGCCTGATACGCCATCTTCGCGCTGATTGCGTCGTATCCGCCAAGGGCAAGCAGGATTTCCTCCTCCTGCAGTCGTTCTTTCAGACCCATGGTACGGCTATTACTGCTGGGTAACTAAAGCGTTTCTCTCATGGTCTCGTGAGCGTCAAGTCGGAACCACTGCGGGTCCCGGGAACGTGCGAGGATCCAGCCAGGACTGCTCCGACAGACCCTCGTACTGTCGTATGAGGGGCGATACGGAGATCTGGTCCCGCACCGAGACGACCTCACAGGTTTCCGACTCGGCGTGACCACCGCCTCGCCGTGTGTCAAAACTTGATTGCGACGAGAAGAATCCCGACGTAACTGGCAGCGATGAGGGCGGCGAGCACGAACACAGCGGTGAAGCCGAATCCAGCGAGGACAATACCGAAAAAGATGGGCGCGAGACTCTGGCCGAGGCTTTTCAGGAGGCGGAGTCCCGTGATGACACCGGCCCGGTATTCGCTCACTGTCAACTCAGTGACAGCACTTTTCAACACGGGTGAGAGGAGCGAATCGCCGACGCCGAAGATGCCGACAAGCACCCAGAGGACTGGAATCGACGGAGACAGGGCTATCGGAAGCGTTCCGACGGCACACACTGCGAACGCGACAGCCAGTGCCGTCCGCTGTGAGCAGCGACGCACGACTGATCCCGCGAGCGGGGCGACGACCACCCTCGATACACCCAGCATCCCGATCGCTACGCCGGCCTGGAACGCGGTTGCCTCAAGCGCCCGGACCGCGAACAGCGGCACAAAGGTTATGAGTGCGAGCCTGACGAAGTCTCGGACAAACCCACCGAAAAGCAGGATACGGCTCTCGCGGTCGTCGACCTCCGTCCAAATCGAGCGTGCGTAAGACCGGAGCTTCGGGAGGAGATCGAAGTCTTCGCCTGCCGTCCGTCCGGTTTCCGGCAACACGATGTAGACGACCACCGCTGTGGGAAACGCCAGGCCGTAGAGAGCGAACGGGTAGTTCCACCCGACTCCGACGAGCAATCCAATGAGTGCGGGGGCGATCGTGTCGGCGATGCCGTTCGCGCTGACACGGAGTCCTTGGGCGGCCGATCCCGCCGTACCCGAGTAGAGGTCGCCGAGGATCGTCACCGTCAAAGGCATCAAGCCGGCGAACGCTGCCCCTTGGACCACCCGGAGCGCGAGGATGGCTGCGAACGACGGTGCGGCCATAATCGTGACGCCTGCCCCGCCGAACACGAAAAGCGACGGGATGATCACCGGCCGCCTCCCGTACACGTCCGCGAGGATCCCCGCCACCGGAGCGGCGACAATGATCGGAACAGTAAACGCCGTCATCACCAGGCCGACACGGGCCGACGAGACGACGAACTGACTGGAGATCGCGGGAAGGACCGGCGAGATGGCACTCAACGCGAGCATACCGATTACCGCGACGGAGACCACCGTGACGAACTGCTGGTCGAGAAGAAACGCGGTATACGAGTCGAACTCAGACTGTGTCTCCGTGTCCGTCACAGTTCGGAGTTCGTCTACCATGGTATAAGTACGGTGATTCCGGACCTTTTGCGCGACGGCGTGTGGCCATAGGGACACAGCGACAGCAGTCCGCGTCAGCCATCTCGAAGCGCCAGCGGAACGGCGTCGCTGAGGCCCTGGGTCGCGGCGAAACGCCGGAGCAACGCGGCGTCGCTCTTGGCTATCGGGACGCCCTCCGAGCGGGCGCTCTGGCGGGCCCGGTATTCGGCTTCGCCCGGCACGAGCGCCCGGTTGCCTTCCATCGCTGACGGCGTCGGGACATTGTCCGACTGGTCCGTCTGACGGAGGTAATCGACGAACGTGTTAATCCGAGTCTCCAAGCGCGCGCGTGAAGTGTACTGTTCAACGTCCGTCAGATAGAACAGTGCGTGGTTTCCCCAGATCATGTCGCTCGTGCCGGAGACGGAACCCTCGCTCCAAATTCCGGCCATGAGTTCAGAGACGACCGCGAGGCCGAACCCCTTGTGACCTGCCACGGCCCCGCCAAGCGGTTGTATGGCGCCGACCCCCCCGTTCTCGAAGGAGCTCGCGTCGGTGACATCGGCCCCTGACTCGTCGACGGTCCACCCATCGGGGATCGGTTCGTCCCTCTTTTCTCGCTCGCGGATCTTGCCGTGTGCGACCTGGCTCGTCGCCATGTCGTGCACGACGGGAAATGGCAGCGCATCGTATGTTGGCAGCCCAAAGACCAGTGGGTTTGTCGACAAGCGTCGCTGCGCGCTCCCTGGGAGCGACGTCCACCGGGTAGCCGGGTTCGAAACAAAGCCGATGAGCGCCATACCGGACTCGGCGGCGCGCTCGGCCCACTCACCGAGACGCCCGATGTGTGCGACGTTCCGGAGTGACACGATGCCGGTTCCGTGCTCTCGCGCTTTCGCTATCCCTTCATCGATGGCCTGCTTGGCGACAGCCTGCCCAATCGCTTTCTGGCCATCGATGCGGAATATTCGGCCGTCGTCGCGTTCGATCTTAGGTCTCGCACTGGGTGCGATCCTCCCGACGTCGATGTCTGATACGTACTTCGCGGGTAGGAGACGTGACCCGTGTGAGCTGTGACCGCACATGTCCGACGCGACGAGCGCCGCGGCTAGATCGAGAGCGATATCCTCAGGTATACCCAGCGAGGCGGCGAGATCCACGACGAACGACTCAAGCGACGTCCGGTCGACCCGTAGCATGGTAGGTCGTGGCGCGGACGGAACGGATATATGTGTTGGGTTCACGAGACCCCAGGAACCGGTGTTCCCTTTGCTCCCCGGCCACACGTTGATCCGACCCCTTAGTTTTCCCGCCCTCCCGTTGCAGTCGTTCGCACCCCTGCAAGCCCGTGACAGCTAACCCGGGAACCCTGTCGTGTCCGGTTCCGGAACCGGTCCCGCGCAAGTCGGGTCCAGTCGTCCCGACAAGAGGACGGCCGGCGGCGATCGCCACACCACAGCGACAGCCAGAGGGTGCCGGGAGTTACAGCGCGTCCCAGACCTGCTCGGGCATCGGGAGCCCCTCCCAGAGGTCCGAGTCGAGGGGGGTGTGGCCGCAATCAAGGCGATGTTCCAGTATCCACTCTAGCTGACGGGTGTGCTGTCCGGCGTGCCACGTGGTCCGCTCGAAGAACCCGTGGACGGTCGGATCTCCGTAGTGGACGTTCGCCGTCTCCGCCCAGTCGCGTTCCCAGCCTGGGCTCTCTCGCCAGTCGCGCAGTCGCGCGAGCACGTGTTGTCCGTAGGTGACCAGCGAGTCCTTTGAGTGACTCGCCCACTCTGCTTCGGGGCGCGAACTGTTGACGGTGTTACCCGCCTCGTGGTCCAGAAATGCCTCCGCAATACTGAAGATGTGGTATGCGAGTTCCCCATAGCTCCGGGGACGGTTCGGGATGTTGGTGTCAAGTTCCGGCTCTGGAATCCGTTCGACGTAGTCGAGCGCGGCCTCTAAGACACCTTCGAGGCGACGGTACAATTCCGCGACTGGCAGCGGATCGGCCTTGTGTTCGACATCTGCTATCCGTGCCACGTCGTCGAGATAGCGGGCTTCCATCCACTCGTCTCCGCGTCTGACGATCGGGACCTGTCGTGGCATTCCCTGCTCTTCCATGTCGTCAAGCAAGGACCGGTTCTCGACGACGTTGTGAGAGACGAACGACACTCCGTTACGCTCAAGGAACTCTTTTGCACGGAGACAACTGGTGCAGCCGGTGGCCCAGTAGAGGTGGACTTGCTGGTCGGTCTCGGTCTGGCTCATAGACGTGGCCTTCGTTAGCACGGCTAATCAATCTAGTGGAGGACAGCGGTACCGGGAAACACACCGCGATACTGAACCGGTCCGCGTGTGCCTGCGACTCCATTCCGTCGGTCGTTCGACGACTGGTTGGCCCAGCGGGAGTTACAGCGACTGCTGTAATCCTATCCCAGCAGGCCCGGACGCAGTCGTACGGTTGATCCCGAAACCACGTACAGCAATCACCTATGACTCCATGAGAAGCCTGCTACTGCTGGAGAGTGAACAAGGAACCGGGAAGAGAGGAAAGCCGAAGCGTTTCCAGTGTCACGAACACGGACCTATGAACGGCTTTACCCCAAGGATGCGGAGAAATGTGCTTCGAGCACGGATAGATGTGTATCCAGTTCACTCTCTTCCCTGCGGTATCACACAGCAACCAAGCCATGGAGTACATCGGAATGGATGTCCACGATCGCTACTGCCAAGTAGCGATCTTGGACGACGACACAGACAATCCTGACGAGTGTCGGATTCGAGCCGAGCGCGCCGAACTCGAAGAGTTCGCGCGCGAGCATCGCGGCGCACAGGCGGCAATCGAAGCCACACGCAATTACTGGTTCGTCTACGACTGTCTCGAACCAGAACTCGTCTGTTGCCAACCCCCACGAAACAGGCCTCATCGGTGACCAGAAGGTCAAAAGCGACCGACTTGACGCAAAACGTCTTGCTGTCCTCCTACGGGTTGACGCACTCGCAACGAGTTACATCCCACCGGACGAGTTCCGCGAAGCGCGGAAACTCGTCCGGAGGCGGAAAGCCCTCGTTGATGACCGCACTGCCGCAAAGAATCGTGTTCGCTCCGCTCTCGCTGATCGAGGCATTACCTACGATGGTGATCTCTTCGGACAAGAGGGAAGGGAGTTCCTCGCAGACGAGGAACTTCCGCTTTCGGCTGCTGATCGGCACATCATTGAGGCTGATCTCGACGTTATTGCGGCGCTCGATACCCAGATCGAGCGCCTCCGACGTGAGATCGACGAGATTGCTGCAACCTGGGAAGAGACGCAACTGCTCATGACGATTCCCGGCATCGGCCCCGTCCTTTCTGTGACGATCGTCGCGGAAGTTGGCGAGATTGAACGATTCGACACCAAGAAGCAAGTGGTGAGCTACGCAGGGTTAGATCCGCGGGTACGACAGTCGGGTGAAAAAGAGACGACTGACGCGATTACCAAAGAGGGCCCACCGGTGCTGCGGTGGGCCCTCGGCCAAGCAGCACTCAATGTCGTGAAGTACGACTCGTATCTGGGGAACTTCCACACGCGAATGAAAAATCGGAAGCACAATCAGAAAGCACTGGTAGCAACAGCTCGGAAGCTACTCGTCTCAATATATGCGATGCTGACCAAACAGGAGGAGTACGACCCACCCAAGGCCACAGCATAAGACCAGTTAGCGGATAGATCGCCGCGGGATGTGATCCCGCGGCTGTCCCGGGTCAAAGAGCGACAGCTCTGTCAGGCTTGCTCCGTGAAGAGATGCGTCGCTCCGCGTCGCGTCGCTCCGCGTACCTCCCACCTATCCAATGCCCATCCCTCCGCCGTCCCGCCCACCTCCACGGTCCTGCTCGCTCCGCTGCGCGGGCTTTCGCAGGCAGTTGATCGGTAAAATCATAGATATCAGAGAACAACCCAAACCAATATTTACGCAAGCGTGGTTAGTTCGGGTAGCAGGCTTCTCATAGATGGACAACGCTGCTACCTATACAATCCACCGTTTTCGACAAAATAGTTGTGCCGTCTCGGTATCTGCTGCTTTCCCAGTCGATAGGCGGTTCCCATCGTGATGCGGTGCGGTCGCTGTCTGGCGATAGCTGTCGCTCGTGGTGGCCCTCGGCCAGCCTCTGAGGGCCGCCGGTCGACGCGAACCTCTTCGACGATCTCTCCAGCCTCATCCATTACTGCCACCTGTGCGTACCGTTTGTGGACGTCAATTCCGAGGTACATGGTCTGTTCACCCGGGACGCCAGTGCGTGAAGCAGAGATTCACCTATTCGGGCTTTCCCGGGTGCCGCGCGGCGCGGCACCCGGGCTGTAACGCCCATGACTCGGCTTCTTTCGCACACGGACCAGTCACTATCACGTGCTCGGTGGCACGGATTACTGATCGGTCTCTTGCGCCCCATGTTTGGTTCACGCTCTCATGGAGTAGCAGCGTTTCCATCGAGTCACTATTATATCCCGGCCAACCACGAACGATCGCAGCGGTCGAATAGATGCTCGTTCGGTAGTGGCCTAAAACCGAGCGTCCACGTTCCTGTCCCAAAAATCAGATGTCGAGATCGAACGCCTCTTTGGCGGTCCGAGAGAGCACTTGTTCGCGTTCCGCTTCCGAGTAGGTCGCCCGGAGGTGCTTGTCGAGTTCGCGTGGATTGTCAAAGTCCCAATGTGGATAATCCGTCGCAAACATAAGCGACTCGGCGCCGATGATATCGATCATCTTCCCCATCTGATTGGGGTGGTTGGGCTCGCCGAGCGGTTGGCTAGCGAAGTAGAACTGGTCCCGGATGTACTCCTCGGGGCTCCTCTCGAGGAGGGGTGCCTCACGCTTGCGGATTGAGTACTCCTTGTTCAGCCGCCACATCATGTAGGGAACCCACGAGATGCCTGCCTCAAGGAATGTGAACTTCAGATCGGGGAACTTCTCGGGAACTCCCTGCACGATGAGACTGGTTAGGGTCTCACTTTGACTCCAAAGGTGCGCGAGCGAGTGGATTTCAAGGAACTGCTCGAAGCCCCGGTTTTGCAACGGGAAGTCGTACTTGAAGTTGTACCCGGCAGCCGCGTGGTAGGCGATGTTCAGACCATTGTCCTCGGCCGCTTGGTATAACACGTCGTAGCTGGGATCGCCGAGTGGGGGATGCGGTCCGGTGCTCTCGACGAAGAGTCCGACGATCTGGTCCTCGTTTGCCATCCGATCGATCTCCTCGGCGGCTTTGTCGGGCTTTTGGGTCGTGATCAACGCCAGTCCTGGAAAATCGGTACCGTCGATAAATTTGTCTAGGAAGATGTCGTTTCGCGCCCGCATGAGCTCCACGGCCAGATTGGAATCCGGCAGTCTCGCGAGTCCCATCATAGGGTTGAGAATCGGATAGTCGATACCGAACTTCTCCTGGAGGGTCTGCTCGACGGTTTCAGGGCCATCGAGGCGCCGTTCGACGATATCGCCCCCCAGGTACGGATCCCAGTCAGCGCCCTTCGTCGCCGGATAACAGTACTCCTGGAGAACACGGCTCTTGTGCGGTTCGTCGAGGTAATCGGCCATCTCCTCTGCCGAGATCCCCCGTGAGACGTGGACATCCGCGTCGATTACCGTTGTCTCCTGTGGGACGGCGGTCAGTTCATTCTGTCTGCTCATGCATGAGTTTCTCCAATACAGTCTCATAAACATTACTTCTGAATGGGATTACATATCTCGCACTCGTATCCGTGATCGGTGAAACAGATAAATAATAGCGCTCCGAGACGTGACCCATGGCGCGCCACATAGTTTGCGACGAGGAGGAAATTTCCGACGGGGACCGGTTTCTCGTTGAGCTCGAGGGGAAAGATATCGGCGTATTCAAACTCGACGGAGAGTACTACGCGTACGTAGATTGGTGTATCCACCAGGGAGGGCCATGCTGTGAGGGTGAAGTTTCGGGAAGCGTCGACGCGTCTTTCGACCCTGAGACGCTCGAGGTTACACTTGAGTGGAGTAGAGAAGGCGAGATTCTCCTCTGTCCTTGGCACGGCTGGGAGTACGACCTCCGTACTGGCGAGTGTCGGTCCCGGAAAGGAAAGTTGGTATCGTACCCGGTGGAGGTAGAGGACGGAGCGGTTGTCGTCGACATGTGACGCCGCTCTTGTTTCCGTTCCAGCAGTCCAAACGTACAGGCCGTGGTCCCCGCCACAGCAGGTGGCTGTTGCCGACTGGTTCCGGTGGTTGCGCATCGGAGACAAGTGCGCACCTGCGGAACCTCTCGACTATGCACAACGAATGGGGAAACTACTAATACCTGACCCGGAAACCGTCCCCCCATGCAGATTGGCGTACTGGAGGGTGATGGGATCGGTCCGGAGATTGTCCCGATGTCGCGGCGGTGTGTCGAAGCAACCAACGCCGACGTGACCTTTCTGGAACTTCCAGTCGGATACGAGGCGTACGAGAAACACGGTTCATCGGTCCCGGAATCATCGGTGACTCGACTGGCAGAGTGTGACGGATGGATCCTCGGTCCGACGATGGCGGGCGAATATCCTGAGGCGGACGAGGCGCCGATGAACCCCAGCGGCCTGTTAAGGAAGCGATACGACCTGTACGCGAATGTTCGCCCGGTCCGGTCGTACGAAGGGATCGGTCCGCCCGGAATGGACCTCACTATCTTCCGGCAGAACACGGAGGGGTTCTACAGCGACCGGAACATGTTCCGCGGCCAGGGCCAGTTCATGCCAACAGAGGACGTGGCGCTCTCGACACGCGTCGTCACCAGAATGGAGTGCCGCCGTATCGCCGAGGCCGCATTCGAGTTCGCCAGTTGCAACGACATGGACGTCACGGCGGTCCACAAAGCGAACGTCCTTGACCAGGGCGACGGCATGTTTCTGGAAGCGTGCCAATCCGTTGGGGCCGAGTACTCGGACGTTGACCTGAAGTCGACGCTGGTTGACGCGTTCGCGATGGAACTCGTCCGTGACCCGACGGCCCACGATGTGGTCGTCACGACGAACCTGTACGGAGACATACTCTCGGATGAAGCGGCGGGCGTCGTCGGGAGTCTCGGCCTGGCCCCGAGCATCAACTACGGCGACGAGCACGCGATGGCACAAGCCGCACACGGTGCGGCCCCTGACATCGCGGGTGAGGGAGTCGCCAATCCCGTCGCGATGATCCTGTCGACAGCCATGCTACTCGACTGGCTCGGAAATCAGGGACATGCCGACGCCGACACCGCCGCGACGAGAATCCGTAACGCGGTCCAACGGACCCTCAAGGACATCCGGACGCCGGACATCGGCGGCGACGCGTCGACAGAAGCGTTCACCGACGCAGTGGTCGACGCGATCAAAGAGTGACCGGCCTGATCGCTTTGGCGGTACTGGAGCAGACGGAGCAGGCTTCCGGCCAGTGTGCTATTTCGCTGTCAGAACCTATTTAAGCTATCAACAATTCCGTCACTATATGCCAATACTGGCGGCACTCGACGAGAACGAACGATCGAGAAAAAACGCACAGATCGGATACGACCTCGCGACAGCGTACGACGACACGCTCATCGTACTACACGTCATCCCGAAAGAGGAGTACGAGGCACACAAGGAATCCATCCTCTCAATCCCCGAGCACAAGAGTTTCCCAATCAGCCAGGAAGAAGAGAGCGCTAAACAGTTCGCTGAGAGGTTCGTGCTGGGGACCCTCGAGGACCCGGACATGGAGATGATCGAAGCCCGGGGACGCGTCGGAGACGTCACAACGGAGATACTGGATGTCGCCGGCGAGATCGAACCACGATACCTCGTCATCAGCGGCCGTCGCCGTTCTCCCGCCGGCAAAGCAGTGTTCGGGAGTACGGCCCAGCAAATCCTCCTGAGAGCGGAGTGTCCAGTTGTATCACAGTTCGATGAAGGGGAGGAGACGGATGACTGAACACGATTACGATGTTGTCGTCGTCGGTTGTGGCATGGCAGGCCTGGCAGCGGCCCTCCAAGCGACAGATCACGGCATGGAGGTCGCAATTCTCGAGAAAGCCCCCAAGGAGCGCCGGGGCGGCCATACTCAGTACACAGAGTCGTTCCGCATCCCGACGGCAGAGATCGACGTTGAAGCCCCCTTCAATATCGATGACTACTCCTCGGCAGATTTCTATTCCGACATCATGGATCTAACCAATTACCGTGCCGACCAGAAACTCGCTGAACGGGTCGCAAACCGGTCGGGGGAAATGTTCGAGTGGCTGACAGAGTTTGGAATCGATTGGGAGTACCAACCCCCCCATCCGGGCTACGCGTCAGGCCGGGTGTGGCACGATGGGGAGTCGCTCATTTCGACACTCATAGACCATCTGTCCAAGCGAGACGCCGACATCTACTACAACACCGAAGCCAGGGAGTTCCACCGGTCTGACGACGGGCGTGTCACGCGTGTCGAAGCACGGACCAACGGAGAGCGGACGCAGTTCAACGGAGCCGCTGTCATACTCGCTGCGGGCGATTACGGTTCGGACAAGGCAAAACGAACCCAGTACTACGGGCCTGGCTACGGGAACATGAAAGTCCGAGGAAGCCGGTATAACACCGGCGAGGCCATCGATGCGGCGATAGACATCGGCGCGAAATCGGACGGGGAGTGGGGCGACGCTCACATGGCTATTATCGACGTCGAGTCACCGGATTACGAGGGAGGGATCACCCGGATCGACGGCTACCAGTACGGCGTCATCGTCAACCACAACGGCGAACGGTTTGTCGACGAGGGCGAGGACGTCCGGACACACACCTACGCGAAGTTCGGACAGAAGATATTCGAACAGCCGTACCACGAGGCGTTCATCATCGTCGACTCGAAAACGATCGACGACGTCGCTCACATGGGTCCAGGCCGACCAATCACCGGGGACTCTATCGAGTCCCTCGCCAACCGACTAGGCATTGAGAACGTCTCCAACACTGTCGAAACTGTCGAGTCGTTTAACGAAGCCTGTGATCCGTCCGAATACGATCCTGAAATTCTCGACGGAAACGACACCGACGGAGTTACGCCGCCGAAGTCCCACTGGGCACTCCCCCTTGACGAGCCACCGTTCACAGGCTATCCGGTCACTGGTGGGATGACGTTCGCGTTCGGCGGTGTCGCGATCACCCCAGACGCAGAGGTTCTCGACACTCGTGACGAACCAATCGAGGGGCTCTATGCGGCTGGCAACGCGACCGGGGGCCTGTTTTACGACAACTATCCCGGTGCAACCGGTATCACGAACGCCGCTGTCTTCGGAATGATAGCGGGCCGCAGTGCTGCCGAGTACGTGGCATCCAGGTGACTGCAGTTCGCGGTCGGACAGTGCCTGGAGCGAACGCATCGTTTCACGACACGGCCCAGGATCAATCCTCTCGGGTTGGGTCGGCCGGGCCTGTCGACGGGAACCGGCGGCTGGATATCACGGTCAAGTGTGAGAGCGCATCTCTAGCAAAATTTAAGTGCGATTACGCTCCACGCCTGCATACGACCTAACGGAGAGATTCCTATCACGAATTACGGCTTCGTCATCGATAATCGGCGGTGTATCGGATGTCACGCCTGTACCGTCGCGTGCAAGGCCGAGCACGACGACCCGATAGGGGTGAACAAGACCTGGGTAAAGTACATCGAGAAGGGAGATTTCCCGGACACGAGCCGGAAGTTCTCGGTGATGCGGTGTAACCACTGCGACGACTCGCCATGTACGGACGTCTGTCCAGTCACCGCCCTCTGGGAACGCGAGGATGGCATCGTCGACTTCGATCCCGAGCGGTGCATTGGGTGTCAGGCGTGCATGCAAGGATGTCCTTACGACGCGCTGTACATCGACCCGGAGACATCGACCGCAGCGAAGTGCAACTACTGCTCGCACAGGGTCGACTCCGGGCGCGAGCCCGCATGTGTGACTGTCTGCCCTGAGGACGCCATCATCGCGGGCGACATGGAGAACCCCGAAACTGATATCGCGGAAACGGTCGCACAGGAGGAGATACAGGCCCGCAAGCCGGAGAAAGGAACTGAGCCGAAACTGTTCTACATCGACGGCGATGAGGGATCAATCACCCCAGGATCGACCGCCCGCGAGGAACACTACATGTGGAGCGACGCTCCCTCGCAGGTGGAAACCCGGGGTGCCGCTCAGGAGGATTTCGACCTCGAGAAGGCAGCAGCGTCACTGGCAGATTCCGACGTTACTCTCTCGAACGTCGGGACCGACACGCCAGAGCGCAAGGCCGACGGTGGACGTTCGGACTGTGGGTGTGACACCTGTCGATGCGAGGACGACACAGACCGAGTCGCGTCCGACGGCGGCGTCACGACTGAGAGTACGACGGAAACCGGAGGTGGCGGATCATCCCGGACGGAGCAGGCCTATGAGTTGCTCAGTGAGGAGGCTAACCGCGTGTACGATGTCGGGGAGAACCACCGACTGTCCTGGGGCTGGGAGGTGTACTCCTACACGTGGACGAAGTCGATCAGCGCCGGTATCTTCCTGTTGCCGGCACTGCTGGCGCTAGCAGGCATTCTGGAACCGACTGCGAACCTGATCGGCGCGAGCGCGCTCGTCAGCACGATTTTTCTCGGTGTGACCGGGTTCCTGCTGGTTATTGACCTGCACCGCCCTGAGCGGTTCCACTGGGTACTGTTGCGCCCCAACTGGGACTCGTGGCTTGTTAAGGGGGCGTACATCATCACCCTCTATGGCGGCTACCTGGGGCTCGTCCTCGCCGGCTGGGTGCTCGGCGTTGAGGCCATCGTTCACCCGGAGGTGCTGGCTGTCGGGACCGTCCTGGCGACTGCGACGGCGGTCTACACCGCCTTCCTGTTCAGCCAGTCGAAGGGCCGTGACCTCTGGCAAAGCCCCGCCATGCCCCTGCATATGTTCGTCCAGGCAGTCGTCGCCGGGGCGGCAACGGGCGTACTCCTTGGCATCGTCGGGCCGGCGGTCGGACTCGACAGTCTCGGAGCGCTGGTCGGGCCCGCCGGGTTCGCGCTCGCCGGCGGCCTGGTCGTGCACCTGGCCCTGATTGGGTCAGAGATATTCACGCCCCACCAGACTGAGGACGCCGAGGAGGCTGCGGCACGGATTGTCCGCGGGCAGTTCCGGACCGCGTTCTGGGGCGGTGGCGTGGTCCTCGGGGTCGCGGTTCCGCTGGCAGCGCTGACGATCGGCGGATCGGCGGCGGTCGCCGCCGTCGCCAGCATCGCCGCGTTGGCCGGACTGCTCGCCTACGAATACTGTTGGATCGTCGCGCCACAGACAATCTCACTCGCATAACTATGGGTAACGACTACTCCACAAGCCGAATCGAACGGATCGCCGAGCAGCTCGGGCTGCTCTCGAACCGAACGACCGACACGAAAAAACAACGACAGCGCCGCGGCGTCGATGGTGTCGACCGCGTCGCGGCCGAGGGGCGACTTACCGATTACCCAGACCCCGAGACGTGGGATTCCTACGTCGAGTACGAGTCTTCGGGCGAGCCTCGCGAGTACTCACTGGTCCCAACCGCGTGTTTCAACTGCGAGGCTGGCTGTGGCCTCCTGACCTACATCGATAAGGAGACCGGGGAGATACGAAAGATAGAAGGTAATCCTGAACACCCCGGGTCTCGCGGGCGCAATTGCGCGAAGGGCCCGGCGACAATCAACCAGCTGAACGATCCGCAGCGGATCAAGTACCCGCTCAAGCGGGACGGGCCGCGTGGCTCTGGCCAGTGGACGCGCGTCTCCTGGGAGGAGGCGCTGGCCGACATCGCCAGCGAGATGCGGGAAACAATCAAGGACGGCCGCGAGAACGAGATCACGTATCACGTCGGCCGGCCCGGACACGAGGGGTCGATGGACCGGACGATTAACGCGTGGGGGCTCGACGGCCACAACTCCCACACGAACATCTGCAGTTCCGGGGCCCGGGCGGGCTACGCCCTCTGGCACAAGTACGACCGGCCGAGCGCGGACTTCGCCAACGCCGAGTTCGTACTCTTGCTGTCGGCCCACCTCGAATCCGGTCACTATTTCAACCCCCACGCCCAGCGGATCATCGAAGGGATGCAGGAGGGAGGCCAGCTCGCAGTGATGGATCCGCGGCTGTCGAACACGGCGGCGATGTCCGATTACTGGATGCCGACTCAGCCGGGCAGCGAGGCTGCCGTCCTCCTGTCGATGGCCCGCACCATCCTCAAAGAGGATCTCTACGACGCCGAGTTCATCCGGAACTGGACGAACTGGAAGCAATTCCTCGATGAAAAGCACCCGGACGTCGGCCACGACTTCGATGCCTACCTCGACATCCTCACTGACGACGTCTACGGGGATTTCACCCCAGAGTACGCCGCCAGCGAGAGCGGTGTCGACGCAGCAAAGATCGAGAAGATCGGACGCAAGGTCGGAAGGGCAGGTAGTCAGTTCGCAAGCCACATCTGGCGCAGTGCGGCGAGCGGGAACAAAGGCGGCTGGCAGGTGAGCCGCACCCTGCACTTCCTGTCGGTTCTCACCGGGAGCGTCGGCACGGAAGGGGGGACGGCGCCGAACGCGTGGCACAAGTTCGAGCCGGAGGTCCCGAAGGAGCCGCCGAGACAGAAGCTATGGGATGAGCTTCAGTTGCCGCCGGAGTGGCCCTTCGCCCACTATGAGATGAGCCAGCTCCTGCCGTATTTCCTCAAGGAGGAGCGGGGCAAAATTTCGGTGTACTTCACGCGGGTGTTCAATCCCGTCTACACCTACCCAGACGGCTTCTCGTGGATCGAGGCGCTGACCGACGAGGACAAGGTCGGGATGCACGTCGCGCTGACGCCGACTTGGAACGAGACGGCCTACTTCGCGGACTACGTCCTCCCGATGGGACACAGCCCAGAACGCCACGACATCCAGAGCCAGGAGACACACGCTGGGACGTGGGTTACCTATCGTCAGCCAGTTCACCGAGAGTTTGCCGAGCGAGAGGGCGAGGATGTCGAGTACACATACGAGGCAAATCCCGGCGAAGTCTGGGAGGAAGACGAGTTCTGGATCGAGCTGTCTTGGAAGGTCGACGAGGACGGCGAGCTGGGCATCCGCGAGTACTTCGAGAGTCCCTACCGCGACGGCGAGGACGGCCCCGCGAAGATGACGATAGAGGAATATTACCGGTACCTCTTCGAACAGGAGGACGCCCTCGTCGAGCGCGCGGAAGAGAAAGGGATGTCGCCCCTCGAGTACATGAAACACCACGGGGCCTTCGAGGCGTCGACAAACGACTACGAACTCCACGAAGAACCCATCCAAGAGTCGGTCCTCGAGGACGACGAAGTGTGGGTCGACGAGTACGGGACGATCCGCCGGGGCGAGGAACCCGACACGCACTCCGAATCGGATGGGTCGGAAGTGCTGGGCGTGATGATCGACGGCGAGCCGAAACGCGGGTTCCCGACGCCGACCGGCAAACAGCAGTTCTACTCGAAGACGATGGCCGAGTGGGGCTGGGACGACCCCGAGTTCACCCTGCCACACTACCTGAAGAGCCACGTCCACCCCGAAAACATCGACCGCGAAAGCGGCGAGATGGTCCTGGTACCGACGTTCAGGCTCCCGACCCAAATCCACTCGCGCTCATCGAACTCGAAGTGGCTTGAGGAGATATCGCACAACAACCCCGTCTGGCTCCACACCAGAGACGCCGACCGTCTCGAGGTCGAAACCGGTGACCTGGTTCGGATCGAGACAGACATCGGCTATTTCGTCAACGAGGTCTGGGTCACCGAGTCGATAAAGCCCGGTATCGTGGCAATGTCTCATCACATGGGTCAATGGAAGATCGACCGCGACGACGTCGACGCCGAGACCGAGGAGGGGGGCGACCCGTACGGGAAGGTGACCGTCGACCTCGACAACCAACAGAACAAGTGGGGGATGCGACAGACCGAGGGTATCTCGCCGTTCGAGAGCAGCGACGCCGACAGCGAGCGCGTCTGGTGGACCGACGGCGGCGTCGCACAGAACCTCACCCACGCGCCCCATCCGGACCCTATCTCTGGAATGCATTGCTGGCATCAAGAAGTCCGGGTGCGGCCGGCCCTCGAAAGCGACCACTACGGCGATATTTACGTCGACACCGAGCGATCGATGGAAATCTACCGCGAGTGGCTCGATGACGCGACAACCGAGTCCGGTCCGAACGGGCTCCGCCGCCCCAAGTGGCTGAAACGGCCCGTCGCGCCGCCGACCGACGGCGAGGACGACGCGTGGTACGTCGACGGCCCTGTCGGCCGCGCCGAACGGTGGGATCCCGACGAGCACTCAGCAGACACGGAATGAGCGGAGACAACGTGGCATCAAGGGCGAGACAAGTGCTGGACACCCTCGTCGCGCCCGAGCGCGAGAATGCACTCCTAGCCGGTGCTGCTGGCATCGAGCAGGTCCTGGACGTGTCTGTCACCGAGGAAACCGCCACCGTTCGGGTACGGATTCCGGCGCCGTCCGACTCGACACGCGCCCGCATTAAGGCAGAATTCCGGGAGGTCGTGCTGGGCGTCGAGGGCGTCGACGACCTTGCGATCACCTGGGGCGGCGAGATCCCCGATCCGGGACGCCGCGTCGAAGCGCTCCCGGGGGTAAAACATGTGGTGGCAGTCGCCAGCGGTAAAGGCGGCGTCGGGAAGAGCACGATCGCCACGAACCTGGCGGTCACGCTCGCCGATGGCGGCGCGGATGTCGGCCTGCTGGATGCAGACATCCACGGACCGAACGCGCCGAAACTGCTCGGCCTGTCCGACTGGACGCCGGAGACAACCCTCGACGACGAGATCCGTCCCCGGACTGCTCACGGCGTTTCCGTGATGAGTATGGACTTCATCGTCGGCCAGGACGATCCGATTATCTGGCGTGGCGTGCTCGTCGACGAGTCGCTCAAGCAGTTCCTCGACGATGTGGCATGGGGATCGCTCGACTATCTCGTCGTCGACCTCCCGCCAGGCACCGGGGACGCCCATCTGACGATGGTCCAGTACCTGCCCATCAGCGGGGCAGTCATCGTGACGACTCCCCAGCCCGTTGCCGTTGACGACGCCGAGCGGGCGTTGCGCGGATTCGATCAGTACGATGTCCCAGTCGTCGGTATCGTCGAGAACATGAGCGGCTACGAGTGTCCCGACTGCGGGAGCACCCACGACATCTTTGGAACCGGAGGTGCAAGAGCTCTAGGCGAGAAGTGGAATGTGCCGGTGATCGGACAGCTCCCGCTAGATCCGTCCGTCCACACCTCTCGGAGCGACGATGGGGCGTCACCACCGGGTATCGACGTACCGCTTCTCGGCCGGCTGCGGGTTCCTCAGACCCGCAAGGAACGCGAACAGACGGAGGAGACCGACCCGGTCGCCGTCCGAAACGGTGACCTACGCCAACGGCTGGATTTGATTGCGGCGCGGACGGCCACGCATCTCGCGTCCCACGCGGACAACGCCTAAGAAGGGTGTCCAGGCCCTAGATCCGCGACCCTCGTCGCCGGGTCGGTCCTGTTTCGGCCTTAAGTCGCTTTGTGACCCGGGCGATCAGGTCGGGCGGACGTGGTACGTTTTATATGCGGCCTGAAGGAAGAGACACCAAGAGGCGATGACAGTCATCCGCCAGCCACGACGTAACTGCGCTGTACTGCACCGGCAGACAGACACAAAGGACCGGGTGCGGTCGGACCCCTGGAACACCGACCCGAGGGAGGACATGTGATGGACGTGGACCGAGCGCGTGCCCGGGAGGTAGCCTCGGAGGCATTCCAGGTACACGGGATCGGAGAGTCGGATGCGGACCTGACCGCTGAGGTGCTCGTTGCGGCTGAGGCCGTGGGAAAGGGATCTCATGGCCTTATCCGGTTGCCGCGGTTCGTCAGAGGAATCGAACACGGAAACGTCGACCCGGATGGCGACATAGAGGTGGTCCGCACTGCGGGAGCGGCGGCGACAATAAATGGTGGGTCGCGCCTCGGGCCGGTCGTTGCGACCCACGCCATCGCGGAAGCGACCGAGCGTGCCGACAAGTACGGCGTCGGTGTCGCCGGAGCGCACAATTCCAACCATCTCGGCATGCTGGGGTACTACACCGACCAAGCACGCCGGGACGGCTACGTCGCGGTCGGGATGACCAATACGGAACCTGCCATGCCCCCCTATGGCGGCACTGAACCGATCCTCGGGACCAACCCCATCGCAGTCGCCCTGCCGACCGACCCGCCGTTCAATCTCGACATGAGTACCTCGGGAATCGCGCGCGGAACCGTCCTCAAACGGAAAGAGCAGGGTGGGACACTCCCTGAAGGGGTCGCACTCGACGCCGACGGCGAACCCACGACCGATCCTGCGGCGGCGCTGGAGGGGACAATACTGCCCTTTGGCGGCGCTAAAGGCTCGGGGCTAGCGATCGCCGTCGAGGTGCTCGCCGGCGGCCTCGTCGGGGCAGCGATGGGACAAGATGTGACGGGGACGTACCACACCGAGGACCCCTGTACGAAGGGCGACCTGTTCGTCGCACTTGACCCGGAAGCGCTGGCCGGAGACGGCTTCGTTGAGGCTGCAAACGGGTTCCTGCGAACGCTCAAAAACGATCCAACTGCAGCGGGGTTCGACGAAATACGGCTGCCGGGAGAGCGCTCGGTGCGCCGTGACCAGCGCACGGAGTCGATCACGGTCGACGATGGCCTTTGGGAGCGCGTCCAGTCGCTGGCAGAGTAGCGGGAAACACCGTAGGGATATTCTCCCGATCGCACGGGAATGAGGATAGGTCGACAACTCGTAACGATGCCGTACTTTTCGATCTCCTGGTCGGCTTGGTCGACTCCTGTCGCTCTGGAACGATGTCGCCCGCACCGAGACGGCTGGGCGAGAGTGGCGGGAAGAGTACTTGCGACTCACCTATGACGCTGGGTCGTATCGCTCCTACGAAGCAATCATCGTCGTTGCAATCACCAATTACGAACGCGGAGACGATCCCGGTCGAGAGAAACTCACGCTATAAGGACAGGTGGTTGCTAGCGGTGTGTTGTGCCATCGCGGCTCTGTTGGTGGGCCAAGTCGTCCGGATGGAGTCGCCGGTCGGAAAAATCGCGATGAGCGAGTGTGCGCGCGACAGGCAGGACAGTGATACGAGCGATCAGATGACGACGATACTCCCGGAGAGCAATATCAGGAGCCCGCCCAGAGAAAGTGTCAGGAGTCGGGACTCGACCCGGTGTGCGATACGCCAGCCGACGACAATGCCGACAGCGTACGGTATCGCGAACGCGACCACGAGAGGCCAGACGGTTGTCTCCGCCAGCGCGTAACTGGTTGCCGTCGATGCCGTAATAAAGAGCCCTTGTACGATCCCCGCGGCGACGGCGTGAACGATGGGTATCCCCAACAGAACGAGCAACGGGACGCTCAGAGCCGATCCGCTGATTCCAGTCAGGCCGCCAGCACAGCCGACCGCGAGGCCGATGCCCGAAACCGCTACAAGCCCCGCAGTCGACCGGGGGTCGATATCGTAGACCGGAGCGAGTCTGTGGTACTCGCGGTAGAGGATGGTTGCACCGACTGCAACGACGATGGCGGCGAGCAAGAACCCGAAAACGTCCGCCGAGACGTATGTGTTCAGCCACACGCCCCCACGGACGCCGACAACGCTCGCGAGAGCCAACGCGAGTGCGAACGTGTAGTCGATGTCCCCCGACCTAGCGTAGGTGAGCGTGCCGACAAGCGATCCCAGAAGGAAGACGCTCCCAGCAGTACCAGCTATCTCGGCGGGCGCGAGCGGTGTAAGGAGGTACAGCGCTGTGATGAACACAACGCCACCGGGACCCACCGCTGCCGTGATGATGCCCCCGACGAACGCAAGGACGAACAGGAACAGGATGAGAAGGTCCGGTTGAGTCTCAGCCGGGGCGAAACCGGCAGCGACTGTCGTCGGGTCCGTCATGCGACGTTGGTCCAGTCACACCATATCCCGGGACGGGACGTTCCGTCGCCGGGTGCTCGGTGAACGGTCGATTTCGGCTCGACGTGCTTATTCTTGTGGCAATTGGCCCGCTGGCCCGCCCACGCCGCAACCTCGGATCGGAGGAAAACCCGCACCGGCGTGTTGCGTGATCGCGCTCGCCGGCTCCGGTCGCGAACCAGTCGACCACGACGAGCCGTTCGCCGGGATCGAGCACTCGCTCTATCTCCAGGAACGCGTCGTCGATGCCGTGGTGGAACGTCCGCGTCGAGACCGCCCTCGGGTTCACCGTCCCGGAACGGGAGGGCTACGACGTCCGCGGTGACAGAGACGACGTTCGCCGCCACCCCGTTGGTCCGGTAAAGCTCGTGCATATCCCGGTCGATGTCGACTGCGTAGACGGACCCGACGACCGAGGCGAGTTCCCGGGTGTAGAGCCCAATCCCACTGTCCAAGTCGGCTACCCGCCAGCTGCGTTGCGGATCGAGAAACCCCCGGAACTCTTCTCCGGAGAAGTACCGATACGTGACCGGATCCTCCAAGCGCTCCATCTGTTCGGTCAGCACCAAATGACCGCCGTCGTCCATGGTCCCGTAGTCAGAGACAACCGGCATGAATCTGTCGAGCCTGGCCGACCCCGTTCCTGCTCTACTAGGGGGCAAACTTGCCCGTCGGGTCCGCCAAGTACCCAATGCGGTAGAACTATTTTCGTGGCCACGCTCGGTAGCGACGAACCACACCACGAGAATATGACAGACAACATCACCGCAGACCGGATACGCGACCTAGTCGACGAGGAACTCGTTGAGGGGTTCGATCAGGTACCCGATGCCTCTGCAGAGTACAACTTCGCAATTGAAATGTCGGGGCTGGTACTCCACATCATCAAACGCCGGCCCGGTGGTCCGCTCCAAGTCGGACAGGAGATCGAGTTCGGTGATGAAATCACTGGCCGAATCCGCGAGATGGCCGACTCTCAGCGGGATGCACTCGTTGCCCAGATCCGCGAGGCGCTGATGGAGACGCCAATCATTTACGGATTTCAAGACATCGACGGGGCCAACGTGCGCTTCCGGGAAATGGACCGGATCTTCCTGGAACGGCGCCTCTATGGCAGCGTCGACCGGCAAACGCTTATGGACACGCTCATATCGGTCTGGCAGGCGCTCCGATACCTCGACGACATGTGGCGGTTCATCGAAGCGTCGGGAAGCGGGTGATTGCCGGGAGGCGCCACCCTCGTGCTGGGGAGTTACGCAACGCGCTTGACTCAGCTGCTGAGTTTTTTAGATGTTAGTTATCCGACAGTAGGAGTCCTCAAGCGCGGCGGCGTCCTCTGGCAGGAGTGCGACCACCAGGTAGTCGGCGTACTCCTGCATGTACTCGACAAGCTTCGCGATGCGGTCCGAGTCGATCGCTTCCAGCGAGTCCAGCAGAATAAAGGGCACCTCCTCGTAGACCTCGTGGGCCAGGTAACCCGCCAGCGCGAACACCAGCCCCGTGACTTCGCGCTCGCTTTCACTGAGGTGCTCGAAGTCATCCTCGTAGGTCACGCCGTCGTCGGTACTCCGGACGACGTGGAGGTCGAAAGTCGTCTCCTCGACGGTGCGCCGTCCCTGCCGGACCTCGCGTTCGGCTCGCTCGACCCAGATGCGGTCGATGTTCGTGTAGTCGAGGATGTCCAGCACTGTGTCCATGTGGTCATTGAACTTCGCGACTGCCCTCTCCTCGATCTGGTCGATGCGCGTCCGGAGATCGGTCAACCTCGACTGGAGGTCGGCCTCGTGCTCTTCGAGTTCCTCTATTTTTGCCGTCTGCGACTCAATCTCCTCGATATTCGAAGCCACGCGGTCGCGCTCGTCCTGGAGGCGGTCGAGTTCGATCTCTAGCTCGTTGACTTCTTTGTGGGCCTCGAGAACCTCCGACCGGTCGGGTGCTTCGAGGTCGTCGATCTCGGCCTGAAGGTCGTCGATGTCCGCCCGCAGCTCCGCACGCTCGGCTTCGAGATTCTTGATTTTCTCCTCGCGCTCTGCCATCTCCGAGCGGATGTCCTCGATCCGTTCCTTGAGTCGCTCCCGCTGGCGTTTTTCGGATTCGACGGCGGACTTGTACTCTTTCAACTCCGTAAGGCGAGATTCGACCTCGCTCTGTTCGCCGTACTTCGACTCACGGAGGTCGCGGAGCCGCTCAAGGGTCCCTTCGATGTGTTCGCCCTCGACCTCCGAGCCGCAGGTCCAGCAGACAACCGTCTCGTTCGTCTCCAAGAGCTGCTCTGGGACCGAGTCGGGCCCGCTGTCGTCCCCACGCAACACTGTGGCGATGTCGCGGCTCGTTCCATCCATCATCTCCTCGTTGAACTGGATCACGCTCTGGAGCTTAGGAGCCTGTCCGAAAAACATCGGCAGACGACGGATCGAGAATCAGCTAGATCATCA
>JAZKRQ010000019.1:0-26720 GCA_036628575.1 Halapricum sp. | reverse complement strand
GTTTATTACTGGTAGTTACTTATAGATACTGTATTCTGTAACAGTTACACAACCCAAGCGGTCGTCCCCGTATCTCCGAGAGCGCAGACTATCGTTCGGCCCCATCGGGGGATGCCCGCGTGGCCTCGCAACGGCCGGTGTGGAGCATCCCGAGCAGTGGATCGAGGGCAGTGAGACACCGTTTTGGCCATCGAGTGGCAAGAGCAGGTAATGACCGCTCCCTCCGAGATCGACGTGACGATCGTCGACGGCTACGTCGACGAACCCGCCCACTTCGGCGTCCCCCCCTACATCTCCACCTATCCCAGATACGCCGCTGGCGCGCTGGTCGACGCGGGCGTCCCGCGCGAACGGATTACCTACCACACCATCGACGCGCTCCGGGAGGAGACGAGGCGCTGGCGAGACGTCGCCGACGCCGACCTGACTGTGTACGTCGGCGGGATGACCGTCCCGGGCAACTACGTCGGCGGGACGCCGGCCGAACCCGACGAGGTGCGGAAGATCGCCTGGACGGCCGAGGGAACTTCGATCATGGGCGGCCCGGTCCGCTTCGGCGTCGGCGAGGAGAACGTCGGCGCCAGCGAGACCGAACGCGACGACCTGGACTTCGATTTCGTCGCTGGCGCTGACATCGAGGCCGCGGTCTTCGACCTCGTGGAGAACGGCCTGGAGGGGTTCGAACCGCGCTACCGTGGCGTCCCCGAAGAGACCCGCTGGGCGCGGAAGGGTGCGTTCATCGTCGAACAGCACCCCAACCACCCCGACTACCTGCTTGCGGAGCTGGAGACTTCGCGAGGCTGTCCATACCGGTGTTCGTTCTGTACGGAACCTCTCTATGGCGATCCGGACTTCCGGCCGCCGGAGAGCGTCGTCGACGAGGTCGACGCACTCTCGGATTTCGGTGTCAGGCACTTCCGGCTGGGACGGCAGGCCGACATTCTCGCCTACGGCGGCGACGGCGAGAGACCAAATCCCGATGCGTTGCGGGAACTATACAGCGGGATCCGTGCGGTCGCGCCCGATCTGAAGACGCTGCATCTGGACAACATGAACCCCATCACGGTCGTCAAGTGGCCGGAAAAGGCCCGCGAGGGGATCCGGATCATCGCCGAACACAACACGCCCGGTGACACCGCGGCGTTCGGTCTGGAGTCGGCGGATCCGGCAGTCCAGAGCGACAACAACCTCAACGTCACCGCCGACGAGTGTTTCGAGGCCGTAAAGATCGTCAACGGGGTCGCAGGATGGCGACCTGATGGCGATAGGGACAGCGCCCCCAACTTCGGCGAGGACGCGGCCCCGCGGCTGCCGAAACTCCTGCCGGGGATCAACCTCGTCCACGGCCTGAAAGGCGAGACCGCAGAGACCTTCGAACACAACAAGCGGTTCCTGCAACGGGTCTACGACGCGGGACTGATGATCAGGCGAGTAAACATCCGGCAGGTCATGGCCTTCGAAGGAACGGAAATGGCCGAGACCGGTGCGGAAATCGCCAAGGATCACAAACAGCTGTTCACAGAGTACAAGCGGGAGGTCCGTGAGGAGATCGACAACCCGATGCTGCAACGGGTCGCCCCGCCCGGGACGGTCCTGCCGGACGTCCACCTGGAGTACCACCAGGACGGCAAGACCTTCGGCCGCCAGCTGGGAACCTATCCCCTGCTGGTAGCGATACCGGGCGAGCGGGAACTCGGACGGGTGCTCGACGTCGCGGTCACGGATCACGGCTATCGCTCGGTGACCGGCGTCCCCCACCCGCTCGATCTGAACTCGGCCTCGATGGACGAACTGCAGACCCTGCCCGGGCTGGGGCGACAGCGGGCGGGCAACATCGTAGTCAATCGGCCCTACGACTCCGTCGAAAACGTAGAGGGACAGGACCTCTCGCGGTTCGCAGTGGCGGAACGGCCCGGAGCGGATTGACGGTCGGGGCTACGAGCCGCGCCGCGGACCGAGCGTCAATACGTCTCTTTCTCGGCGACGGTGACGCGGCTGCCGTCCGATTCGACGACGAGTTCGGTCGCCCCGTCATCACGGTCGATCCCAACCTGGAGCGAGCCGACCGTCACCGTCTCGTTATCGGTCGGGATCGCCGCCGTGCCGATCGTCGAACCGTCCCGGACGACGCGCATCTCGAAGTCGTCCTCGGTAGGGACAACCGAGATTCGCTGATCGTCGATGCGCACGTCCGCGCGGACGGCGTCGGACGTGAACGACCGCGTCGTCTCGCCGTCGACGGTCAGATCGACGACGTAGGCCGAGTCGTTACCGGTGACGTCCCAGCCCTGGCGCTGGGCGCGAACGGTCTCCCGCCACCCGATTCCGCCGATCCGAGTAGTCCCGTTACCGTCGTAGGCAACGTTGGCAGGGTCCTCGGCGACGGTCCACAGCTGGCGGCGTTCGCTGACGACGATCAGGCCGTCGTAGGTCTCCTCGGACAGCGACTCGTAGTCGAAGTCCAGTAGGACCGAAGTCCGATCGCTGGTCACGTTCTCCCCGTAGGTGACGCGGTAGTCCCCGACCTCGACCTCCCCCGTGTCGACTATCGATCCGGCATCGACGACGACAGGACTGTAGAGGATGCCAGGGAGAACGAGCAACACGCCGATCGTGCAGAGCCCGAGGAGAGCCGCGCCACGATGGGTCGCGAACCGGCTGTCTCGATCGCCGAACACCGCGGGCAGCGCCGGTAGGGACAGGGCCAATAAAGCCACGAGCACGAACGCAGCCGCGGTCGTGAGAAATCGGCCCTGGAAGTTCGGAACCACGCCGGACAGGGAAACGGCGACACCGAGGACGGACAGTGCCGTCGGGAGCGCGAGCACCAGGAGCCACAGCCCCGCGATCGGCTGCGGGAACGGTCGGTCGCTGCCCGCCGCGGCCACCGTGACCAGCGACGTCAGGACGACGACGAGACCGACGCCGATCCCCCGGTAGAGAACATAGGTGTCCTCACCGACGGCCAGCGCGACCAGCCACAGTGATAGCGCCAGGCCGAACAACAACGTCCCCGCGAACACGCGGACGTGTGACAACCGACGACGGCGCGACCACAGCAGCCCGACACCCAGGACGGCGCCGACGACGAACCCGAACAGATGAGCCTGGAACGCAATCCCTGCCCACGACGGTGGCCCCGGTGGCCCGGCCTCGGTCGTCGCGCGGACGACAGGGTTCGCCAGCCCCTCGTACAGTGTGCCGAGAGCGCGAGAGACGACGAGAGCCACCAGGGCGGACAACGGTCGGGTCGCGACGGCGAACCCGGCGATGGCGAAGACTGCACCCGAAAAGCCCAGCGCGGGCCCCAGCGAGAACACCGCTGTCAACAGCGCCACTCCGAACATCGCGGCCGGGACGACTACCAGTGCTCTGACCCAGGGGCGCGAGAGCCAGCCCCCTCGGCCTGCCAGCAGCGAGTCGCCGTCCCGCCGGATCGGCGGGTAGTGTCCCCAGGTGTACTCCGCGACGACCCCAAACGCCAGCGCCCCGGTCATGTTGCTGATGAGATGAGCTGGCGAACCGTGGGCGAACCCGGATGTGAGGACACCGAGCGGGTAGAAATACGACCACGAGACGAACGGTAACGTCAGTGGGTCACTCCAGTGCACCAGCCCGCCCTGGGCAAAAAGATAGAACGCGACCACCGACGCGACGACCAGGAGCGTCCCCCAGGGGATCCCGTAGAGGAAGCGCCCCTCGGTGAGTGCACGCCACCGCCGCCAGCCGTCGTAGTACAGGATCGTACCAAGCGCGGTGGCAACCAGCACGAGGAGGACCACGCTAGTCGATGTGACCATTACATCCTAGCCAGGCGACAGATCGTATCAATCATTCGGTCCAGTACGTCAGCGCCACGCAATCGGCGGCCCTTCCACGGAAATGAGAAGGCCTTTCTCCGGCGACACACAATTTCCGACGGTTTCGTGTCTCGCATTCCGCGGCTTGATCGGCTGCTATCCCGCGTTCCGAACCCCGTGCGCGGTGTCATTCTCATCATCGGACTGGGACTGGCACGACTCGGGTTGATCGCGCCCGAGCGCGCACGCCGAGCCACGGATTTGTCCTGGCCGCGGGTCGTCACCGGGATCGCCCGGATGTCGAAAAACGCCGCCGACGTCGCCATGGTCGGTGCGATCGGAGGGATCGCCACCGACAAGGCCATCTCCGGAGTCGGACTGGCCGGTCCCTACTGGGGACTGGCGTTCGCGCTCGGTGGCGGCTTTGCTGCCGGGACCATCGCGCTCGTCTCCCAGCGGTTCGGCGCCGAGGAGTTCGATCAGCTCGGGCAGGCCGTCCGGTCGAGTTTTGTAGTCGTCATCGCGGTGACGGTCCCGGTCGGCATCGCATTCGCGGCGGTCCCCAAGGAACTGATCGCGCTACTGAACAGCGATCCGTTGGTCATCAAGCACGGGTCGACGTATCTGCGGATCCTCGGGCTCGGGATGCCCTTTGCCGGGCTCAACCTCGTGGGGAGCCGTATCCTCATCGGCGCGGACGACGCCGAGATTCCGATGATACTCCGGGGCGGTGGCGCGATCTTGAACATCGGTCTCAACGCCGTCCTGATCTTCGGCTTGAACATGGGCGTCGCCGGGGCCGCCTGGGGGACCGTCCTGGCGAACGTCGCTGTCACCAGTGCCTTCGCCGTCGGACTGATCGCAGGCGGGCTCCCGCTGATCGGATCGTTCCCGGTTTCGATCTCCGCTCGCGGGCAGTACTTCCACTGGAGCGACATCACCGACGTCGTCTCGATCGGGACGCCGGTCGTGGGCCGGAATATGACCTGGACGGTCGCACGCTTCCCGCTACTGGCGTTCGTCGGGATGTTCGGGACGACGGTCCTGGCCGCCTACACCGTCACGCGGCGGATCTGGGGGCTGATGAACGTCCCCGGCTGGGGCTTCGGACTGGCCGCCAGCAGCCTCGTCGGTCAGGAACTCGGGGCAGGCGACGAGGAGACCGCCGAGAACTACGGCCGGGAGATCGTCCTCATGGCCGTCGCCACCTACGCCGTCTCGGCGGCGATCGTCGCCGTCTTCGCTCGCCAGTCCGTGCTGCTCTTCGGCGTCGAGGCCGAGGCCGTTCCGATCGCGATCGGACTGGTCTACGCGGCCGCGCTCGCGATCATCCCGCAGGGCGTCAACAGCACCATCGCCGGGGCGCTGGATGCCACCGGCGACACGAACTGGCCGTTCATCTACCAGTCGGTCGGCGTTATCGGCGTCTCGCTCCCGGCCGCCTATCTGGGCGCGACCACGCCGCTGGGCATCTGGGGGCTGTACATCGCCTTCTTCGGCGAGACGCTCGTCCCCGCGGTCGGCAACTACTACCGTTTCGCGACGGGCAAGTGGAAGGCGATCAGCCGGGAGTACCGGCCCGACGTCGCACTCGACGACTGATAGTGACTGTTGTAACGATTTACCGGTACGGCCGCCGGACTGCTGGCGATCGATCCGGAACAGAGTACAACCGACCGTATGAGCGCAGCTCAGACTTTGTTGCGGTAGAACGTTGCACCGCGCTTGGCGTAGAGGATGCTTCAACAAATACACTCGGGTTTACTGTGGATTAGTGTATATCTCGACCGCTATTTAGTCAGTAGCATATATCCAGAAGAACCTGCTAACGCGAGTAAGAAGACTAGAGATAGAATCCCCCCTAGTGCAGGAATGCGCTCAGTACTGTTGAACCCCTTCGTGAAGAGACGAACCGAATATTCAGATAGCGATAATATCCAATATATCAGCATACCTATAGAGATTAGAAAGAGCCCCAATTCTGGCTGCATCGGTCCATATCTCAGCAATACATGGGATATAATGATGGTGCTCACAATGCTAGCGATGATTAGAATCAGTAACCAATAATTTAAATTTCCCAACATTTTTTCCTCTATCTTATAATCTTATCTACATGTATCATAACATTTCCAGCAAAAGTACCCAACGGGAATTCCAAGTGAAATTGCGCAACCCACACACGCAGCGATCGCAACCGGGCCAGACCAACTGAGACCTACGCAAACAACGCCACAGGTTGCGGTCCAACCAATCCCTCCATTAAGGCATGTCCAGCAGGCACCCGAATCACACGATTCTTGGATAGAGACATTATCTTTTTGTTGAATATTCAGTTGCTTGATGTTCCCCTGTTTAATCGCAGAGTCTCCGTTCGTGTCAGTTGATTCAACAAGAGTCGCATTTTGTGAATCTGACTCATCAGACTGTATTACGACATATCCCCCCTTCTCGGTACTGTATATCTTTTTCCCATTTTCAATACCAGTTACAGCAGTCAACTTACTACTCTCTTCGGGCGTAGTCTCCCTAATATACGCAATACCTCCATCTAAATCCGAGTATATCGAACCGGATAGCTTGAACGCTTCTTCATATTTCACATAGATGTTTTCAGGAATATGATTTTTCTTTATCACTTTGCTTTTTATTCTACCGGGATTCTCTAACCGATCTTTCGAAGCGAATGGCTTTTCTTTTCCACTTTGAGGTCTTGTAAACCTCGACTCTCCTTTAAAATCTCTTATATTTTTGTCCACTGAGCCAAAAATAAACTGTGCTACGTTTGTGTTGCCGTAGGAAATGTAACGGAGTTCACCCAAATTAGTGTAGAAGCGATACACGACCCCTGTCGTGTTGACAACTTCTCTCTGGATTTTTTTTGCGGCATGGATTTTTGGCTGGCCGACCTTTTCGTATATTTTATCAACTTTATCTTTCGATAGAACCTGTCGCTTTTTATGCCCGGTAATAGATTCACCAGTCGCTGACGCTATCCCCGCTATCGAACTGAAGCTAGCTGCTCCTCCAAGTGACTTCAAAACGTCTCGACGAGACTGAGTGGTATTATTATCTTCGCTCATTGTTATTATTTATTGACATTCGTCCATCACTTTGATACAAGATGCTGGCACAGCATAGTGACAACCCATGACGCAGGTTATACATGCCACTACACCAGGAATGTTTGTAACTGCAACAGAAGCGCACAACAACCCACAGCCCCAACAAACACTGATTGATTCCATACACCGCGCAGCCCATGTCTCACACTGACTTTGTGCCGATAATTTCTCATGTATATTTGGAGACTTAACAGTTGCTGTTGACAAATCAGAATATTTTTTTGGTTTAACATAATATATTTCACGTTCGGATGTCTTCTCACTCCCGGCTGTATCCGCTGATGCGTTCTCCGAGTCACTCCTCTTGAGTTCAACCCCATCCACTGAATGGACTTCAAATCCTTTGATGGGCGAGCTATAGAACATCAACGCGTTCTCAGACTTAATACCAGTATGCGATTCTAATTTACTTTGTTCTTGCTCGGACGCAGAGCGAATAAACTCGATCTCGTAATCACCCGTCGCAATGAGCGTGGCTTTCCCATCTATTGGAATGTCTTCAAATTGGAGTCCATCTACTACCTGTCCGAATGGTTGTACCTTTCCGCGAGAATTTGCCGAGTTGATCTTGTACCCATTCTTTCTCTCGTTATTGTTATTCGGTCCATCACCTTTTCCAGGGTGAACGTCCGTTCCTTCGATATGGAATTGCGCACCCAGTTGATTATCACCATCTTCAGCGTACACCAAGCGGCCGATGTCTGTGTGCAAAATGTATCCAGTGTAGGATCCAAGCCTTTTTTTGGTGGCGTTAGTCACCCTGGGGTTGTTGAGAGCGTCCAAGAGCACTTGAGATAGCCGTTTCGACTTGGCGTACTCTCTTTCCTCCGGCGAAGCAGTACTTACGCCTGCAAATCCAACGATCCCCGCAGCCGTTGCACCGGTTTTTTTGAGGATATCCCGTCGATTCCAATCACCTATCTTCTTTCTTTTTTCCATTTGTGATTTAGTCTTCCTATTTTTATTACTTTAATCTGTTGCTTTATATCAATAACTTAATAAGTTTTCTTTATTATTTATTTATTATATTTTATAATAATTGCTGTCTAAAACTGTCAGCAATTTTTAGATTGTATATTATAACCGACAGTATTGTGAAGGATAATTCTACCTGGCGAGCCGTTGTCCTCCCTAATTGGGATCGGAGAACGGTTGTTGCGTGGATGTGACAACTCCCAAGCCATCGTCTTTTCGTCGCCTCGATATCGACTTTCGAGGTGCCACGTACTGCCGTCGGAACCCTTATGTGCCATCGAGTGACAACCCACGGGTATGTCACCGGACGTCCGATCCCGGCGAATCGCCAGCGAACCGATCGCTATCGGGACGTCCGGTTTTTTCGACCCGTTCTGATAGTGATTACTGTAGCGATTTACCGGTACGACCGCACTTAGTCGTGCGGTCGACCCGGAACAGACCTACAGTAATCACTATGAGAGACGGTGGACTTCCCGGCCGTGCCGGGGACGAAACCGCTCTGCGGACGGAGACGATTGCGAACCGTTAACTGACGAACCCACGGTGTACCCATCAACAACCGATGCAACTCCCAGACGCACAAGTCGCGGTCCTGAACGCCGCGAGTGCCGACGAGTCACGGACAGTCGAATCGCTCGCCGAAGAACTCGATCGCAAGCCCGCGGCCGTCACCCGGGCGGCCTTCGAACTCGAAGACGAGGGTTTGCTCGACGTCTCCGAGACGACAGAGGAGTCGGCCACACTGACCGAAGAAGCCCGGTCGTATCTCGAAGACGGACTGCCGGAAGTCCGGCTCTACCGAGCAGCCCTCGACGCTGGGGCGGACGCCGCTCCCGCCGAGATGGGGCAGGTCATCGGCGCGTCCGGCATCGAGGGACCGGCCGTTGACATCGCCCTGTCGAACTTCGCCCGGAAGGGCTATGGTGAGATCGATAGCGGCGAGATCACCGCCGATCCGGATGCCAACCCGGATAGCGACGACGAGGCGGCCGCGCTCGAAGCGATCGAGAGCGGCGAGAGCGCCGACGGTGACGTCCTCGACCAGCTCGAACGGCGCGACCTGATCGAGCGTTCCGAGACGACCGTCCGCTCGGTACAGCTCACTGACGAGGGCGTGACCGCACTGATGGAGGGCGTCGAGGTGGCCGAAGAGGTCGGCCAGCTCACCTCCGAGATGCTCGCCAGCGACGAGTGGCGGGACGTCCAGTTCAGCGAGTACAACGTCGAGGCCGACGCCGAGACGATCGACGGCGGCAAGGACCACCCCCTGCGGGCGATGGCCGAACGCGTCAAGGACGTCCTCGTGGGCATGGGCTTCGAGGAGATGCAGGGGCCCCACGCCGACGCGGAGTTCTGGATCAACGACTGTCTGTTCATGCCCCAGGACCACCCCGCGCGCACCCACTGGGACCAGTTCGCGCTGGACGTCCCGTCGATGCAGGAGCTACCCGAGGACGTGCGCGAGCGCGTCGAGGCGGCCCACCGCGAGGGGGTCGGCGAGGACGGCGAGGGCTATCACTCGCCGTGGGGTGAGGAGATGGCCCGCCAGGTCGACCTGCGAGGCCACACTACGTCACTGTCGGCCCGGTATCTCTCGGGGCTCGCGGAGGGCGACCTCGAACCGCCCCAGCGGTACTTCTCGATCGAGAAGGCCTACCGCAACGACGAGATCGACGCCACCCACCTGCTGGAGTTCTTCCAGATCGAGGGATGGGTGATGGCCGAGGACCTCTCGGTCCGGGACCTGATGGGGACCTTTACTGAATTTTACGAGCAGTTCGGGATCACCGACCTGCGGTTCAAGCCCACCTACAACCCCTACACGGAGCCGAGTTTCGAGCTGTTCGGCGAGCATCCCGTCACCGGCGAGGTCGTCGAAATCGGCAACTCCGGGATCTTCCGTCCGGAGATGCTCGAGCCGCTGGACGTGGACTGTGATGTGATGGCCTGGGGACTGGCCCTGGAGCGGTTGATGATGCTGGTGACCGGTGCGGAGGACATCCGCGACGTCCACGGGACGCTCGTGGATCTCGAATACCTGCGGGAGGAGGAGGTGCGTTACTGATGCCCACTGTCGATATCGACACCGACGAACTGCGCGAGTTGACCGGCTACGAAGACACGACCGACGAGGAGTTCAAGACCGAGCTGTTCGATCTCGGGCTGGAATTCGAGGGCGAGACCGAGGACGGGGAGCTGCAGTTCGAGTTCGAACCAGACCGGCTGGATCGTCTCTCCGTGGAAGGGGTCGCCCGATCGCTGCGATACGACCGCGGCGATGCCAGGGGGATCCACATCCCGAACACCAACAGCGCCGAGTGGACGATAGAAGTCGAAGACGTCCCCGAGGAACGCCCATACGTCACGGGCGCGATCGTCCGCGGGCTCAACCTCACGGAGGCGGCGCTGGACTCGCTGATCCAGCTCCAGGAGAAGCTCCACGCGACGATGGGGCGCAAGCGTGCGAAGGGGGCTATCGGCGTTCACGACCTCACCATGCTTAAGGGCGAAGCGGGCGTCGAGGGCGATAGCAAGTCGATCCGTTACACCGGCGTCGATCCCGACGAGGCGCGGTTCGTCCCCCTCGAAAGCGACGCGGAGATGACCCCCGCCGAGGTCATCGAGGGCCACCACATCGGCCAGGAGTACGCGGATCTTGTCGCGGACATGGATCGGGTGCCGGCGATCTACGACTCGATCGGGCTGTTCTCGTTCCCGCCGGTAGTCAACGGCCGCCGGACGGAGGTCACGGCTGATTCCCGAGACCTGTTCATCGAGATGACCGGCACCGACCAGTGGACGATCGATCACATGCTGAACATCGTCTGCTACGCGCTGGCGGCCCGCGGCGGGCAGATCGAAGACGTCCGCGTCGAGTACGAGACCGCTCCCGAGGAGTACCGCGCCGAGCTCGTCCGGCCGGACTTCTCCACGAGGGAGAAGACCGTCGGCCACGACCGCATCGAGACGACACTGGGGATCGACCTCGACCAGGACGAGGTGCTCGATCTGCTGGAACGGTCCGGTCTTGACGGCCATCCGACCGACGACGGGGCTTACGAGGTCGAGGTTCCACCCTACCGCGTGGACGTCCTCCATCCCGTCGACGTGATCGACGACGTGGGCCGGGCCTACGGCTTCAACGACCTCGAACCGCGCTACCCCGACGTGGGCACCATCGGCGGCCGCCACGAACGCTCGCGGCTGGCCCGCGCCGTGCGGGGATCGCTCGTCGGGCTCGGGTTCCAGGACCTCCTGAACTTCCACATGACCGACGAGGCCGAGGTCTCGGGTCGGATGCGGCTCGAAGAGGCTGCGGGCGTGCTGGGCGCACAGGAACCGGTCCGGATCAAGAACCCCTACAGCGAGGACTACACGATCGCGCGCTCATGGCTGTTGCCCTCGATCATGCAGGTGCTGGAGAACAACACCCACCGGAGCTACCCGCAGGATCTGGCGGAGGTCGGCTGGGTCGCCCACCGTGACGACGAGCAGAACACCCGGGTCGCCGAGTCCCGACACGTCGCCGCCGCGCTCGCCCGTGATAAAGTATCCTACGAGGACGGCAAGGCCCGCCTGCAGGCACTTGTCGAAGACTTCGACGCCGAGCTGGAGACGCCGCCGACCGAACACCCCTCGTTCATCCCGGGTCGCGTCGCCGAGATCGTCATCGACGGCGCGAGCGTCGGTGTGATCGGCGAACTCCATCCCGAGGTGCTGGTGGAGCACGATCTGGAGTTGCCGGTGGTGGCGTTCGAGTTCGACCTGGAAGCGCTCCGGTAGCAACAGAGGGTCGCTCCGATAGCAACCAGCTCGAACGAAGTGAGGGTCGGCTTTTTGATCCAGCTTTTTCGAGGAGAGGTTGTGAGCGAGTGCCAGGGGTTACCCGAGGAGCAGCCGTACGCGGCGCCGCGGTCTCAGTCGTCGATGTCCGGCATCGCCTCGGTGACCGCCGATCCCGGGAATCGCTCCAAGTTCTCGTCGCTCAGGTCGGCGTAATACCGTGACTTCGTCTCCTCGTCGCCGTCGGCCCAGTCGCTGCCCATGTACGCCAGTACGTCCGTGTCCGAAAGCGAGAGGAGTCGCCCGTCCAGCCCGCCGTTGGTCACGTAGGCGTTCTCGACCTCGGCGAAGTAGTATGTAATACCCTCGAAATCAAAGGATTCGAGGACCGAGCATTCGATATTACCCACTGCGTCTGCCAACAGCGGGACGTCGACGTCTTTGCCGGGGACTGTCTCCAGGTCGAGGTAGTCGAGCTTGTCGACGTCGCGGCCGCTGACCTGCCCGGAGACGGCGAGCGCGTCGAGCATGTCCGTCGAGGGGGCGGCAAGGACGAACTCGGGATTGTTCTCGATGACCTCGTGAGTGTGGGTCTTGTGGCTGACAGCCAACTGGTATCGCAACGGATCGTACCCGGCCAGCATCCACCAGGAAGCAGTCATGACGTTCGGACCCGTCTCGGGGCTATCAGTCACTACCAGCGAGACAACTTTCGGCTTGAAAAGCGACTTCGAGTCGTGTTGGGAGATTTCCTCGAAGCTGTCGGTAGGATCAGTCGCGGTCATGGCTGTTGATTCCGTCGCGTGTACCTAACGGTTGCGCAACCCGCAATGTGTCGGGCGGATCTCGATCGTCAGGAGTATTTAAATGACTGCATATTCAAACCCAAGCCCGATGCGGGGAGAGTCGTATCCACTAGTATGGACGGAAGTTACGAGAGCGATAGTGCCGGCGAGGAGTCGGCGGAGTCAGGACTCGATAGCGCCCTGCGCCGACGCTTGCTGACCAGTACAGCGAGTGTTGGGGCCCTCGCGACGGCGGGCTGTCTCGGAATTCTGGGCGGCGGGAGCGAGACGGGACCGCGACCGGGCGAGCCGACGCCCTACGATGAGACCGAGACGACTGACGACGGCCCGGGCACGGGGACGACGACGCCCGGCGAGACCCAGGAGTTCGACATTGAGTTCCTCAAGCAGGAGACGACGATCAGCATCGGCAGCGACGAGAAGCTACTGTTCGCCGCCGAGGACGAAGGGCTGGAGTTACCCAATCAGTGCCGACAGGGTTTCTGTGGCGTGTGTACCTCGAAGGTCGACGGCGACGGGACGGAACTGGTCGAACACGACGGCAACCAGTACCTCAGCGACGCTCAAATAGAAGCGGGATTCGTGCTGACCTGTGTCGGCTCCCCACGGGCGGACTTCTCCATCGAGACCGGCGTGAAAGAGGAGGCCGACTCGTTCACGCCCGAAGACGGGACCGAGACGCCCCAGGAGACCGAGACGGAGACACCAGCGGACGTCGAAACCTACCCGGTCGAGTACGTCGAGCAGGGCGGCACTATCGACGTGGCAACCAACGAGACGCTGCTGGTCGCCGGCGAGGACGAGGGCTGGGACCTCCCCTACCAGTGTCGGCACGGTGTCTGTGGCGAGTGTGCCTCGACAGTCGAGGGAGACGGGGATCCGACCGAACTGGTCGAGCACGACGGCAACCAGGTCCTCAGCGACGAGCAGCTTGAAGACGGTTATGTGCTGACCTGCGTCGGGTACCCCCAAGGCGAGTTCTCGCTGACGACCGGCAAGGCAGACGAGATCTGATACCGCCGGCCGCAATTTCCGGAGGATCACGAAGTTCTTCACGGAGCCAGAGCCAGCAGTACGACGGTCCGGTTTCTTCGCCGATACTCTACTGGGAGGCGTCGTCAACGCTGTCCGGAGGGGATGTCTCCTGGATGTCCACTGACTCCTCGGAGGGTATATAAAAAGCTGTAAAATGAATGCACACCACTATCGCCGAACAAGTTTGATCTAGAGGTATGATGTGGCGAGCGAGACCGGCCGACACGATACCGTTCACGGGCGTACCATGGCGTAATTTCGGAGCGTATGCCGCGAGTGGAGGTGACGGCCGATGACGGCCATCAGTCCGCTCCTCCCCAGCGAGTTCTGGAGCCTCTCAATCGGGGTCTACCTGTTCCTCGGTGGCCTCGCCGGCGGCGCGTACGTCACCGGGACTGCCGCGGACTTCCTGAGTGTTCGCGACCCGTCCCGGCGCGAGGGATATCTAGCGACCGCCCGCTGGGGGACGGTCATGGGCCTGGTCGCGCTGGTGATCGGCGGCCCGATACTGTTGTTCCACCTCGGGGAGCCGCTGCACGTCATCATGCTCTGGCTGTTCACCAACTTCGATTCGTGGATGACCATCGGTGTGTGGGTGATCGTCCTGTTCATGATGCTTTCGGCTCTACAGGCGCTGTGGCTCGGCTTCGGGGCCGGGAGAGGGTTCGAGATCCCGATCGGCGGTCTCGAACCGATCACGGACCTCATCGACACCGTCGCGGACCTGACCCGTCCCTCCGAGACGCTCCGGCGCGGGATCAACGCCTTCGGTGCAGTCGCGGGCCTCCTGTTGATCGTCTACACCGCGCTGTTGCTCAGCGCCTCCTCGGAGGTCGTCCCGATGTGGGACGCGACGTGGCTCCCGCCGCTGTTCCTGGCGAGCGGTCTCTCGATGGGGATCGCCGCCACCGTCGGCGTCACCGCGGTCACGAAAGGCGTCACTGACACCGGCGTCACGATCTTTAGCGTCGCCGACGACGTCATCATCCTCGCCGAGATCGTCGTCCTCTACGCGCTGGTCTCGACGCTCGCCAGCGGCGGTCCGACCGCCGTCGAAACCGAGAACTACCTCATGACCGAAGGGAGTCTGATCTTCGGGGTCGGCGTCATCGGTCTCGGACTGGTGCTCCCGCTCGTGCTCTCGGGCGGACTGCTGGCCCTCGAGTGGCGCTATGATCTCCACGAGAACACCCGACTCCAGCAGTTGGCTACCGCCGGCTACACCGCCAAGTTCGGGTTCGTCATTTTCGGCGGCCTGATGCTTCGGCTCACGATCATCTACGCTGCGCTCAACGTGCCGATATTCGGAGTGTGATTCCAATGTTCGACGATTCCAACTACGACGACATCGAGGACCGAGCCGAAGACCGACTCTCACACGTCGAGTTCGACACCGAACTCGGCAAGCAGATGGCCCGTGACGCTCGCCGGGTCTCCGACGGGGACCTCTCGCGGGCGGCCTTCGAGGAGAAGTACCTCGACGACGTCCGCGAGGAGTTCGGCGTGGACTTGACCACCGACCAGAAGAGCGACGCCGAGGCGACGCCCGGCGTCCCGCCGACCGAAAGCAAGGCGTCCCGCCGTGACATGCTCAAAGCCACCGGCGCGATCGCGAGCGGAGCAGCCGTCGCAGGCGCCGGCAGTAGCTTCGCCGGGGAGTTCGTCTCGGGAAGCTCGAGCGGTACCGCAGCCGCACAGGAAGACGACGATGACGTCCAGATGGGGATGGTCATCGACACCGAGACCTGTATCAAGTGCCTCCGGTGTGTCCAGGGTTGCAAGGAGGAGAACAACACGCCAGAAGGACACTTCTGGATGGACGTCTTCCGCTTCCAGCGCGACGACAAGGAGTACCCGGGGGCACCCAATCAGGAGAACGGGAGTGAACCGGTCCAGCGGCCCTGCATGCACTGTGACGACGCCCCCTGTATCGAGGTGTGTCCGAACAACTCCCGGTTCGAGACCGAGAACGGCCGAGTGGTGTGTGACTACGACACCTGTCTCGGCTGTGCGTACTGCGAGGTCGCCTGTCCGTACCACGTCAACGCATTCGTCCACGAGGACTCGCCGGACTACCTCGGCGACCCCGAGAGCAACGAGGACTACGATCCCATCCTCGACGACGTCACCGCGGAGTTCGAGGATCAGAAACGCAACGACGATGGTCAGTGGATCGCCGGCACGCCGCCGGACGGATCCTGTAGCAAGTGTACGTTCTGTTCCCACCGCGAACTGGACGACGAACTGGACGGGACGACCACGGCCTGTGAGGACGTCTGTCCGGTCGACGCCATCCAGTTCGGGGACATGAACGACCCCGAGAGCGATCCCAACCAGTACCTCGACAAACTCGAGAACCCAGACGAGTTCGCGTCCTCGGCCCGCGAACGGCTGCGCACGCAGGAAGACGAGAGTCTCGAAGCGGAGGATCTGGAGGGCGACTACTACACGCCGGAGACGTTCCAACTCCGGGAAGACGCCTCGAACCCCAACATCGTCTACGTCGGCGACGATCCCAGCGACGATGAAGTGACGGCGGTTCCCGGTCCGACCACCAAAGAAGACCGCGGGCTCGAAGAGAAAGACGTGACGCTACACTGATAGTGGCTGCGAGTAGAGACCTGTCCCCGAAGGGATAGGAAGAGGTCGATATGTGCTTGCTCTGCAGTTTTGGAAAAATCCGGCACTGGATAGGCCGGATTTCCAAGTGAATACCCAATTGATTGTGTGTGTGACTCACTAACTGTACGGCCTGCTTATATAAACCTGTATTTTTGCAGACTAGGCTTTATGTGGGTAGGAGTGGATTGTACGACGTGATGGCATCTAAGAGTCCAGAATCAGATGATAAGACTGGAGTCCCGCGCCGGAAGTTCGTCGCCGGTGGCGCAGCCGGGTGGGCCTCCGTCGCGATCGCCGGCTGTACCGGTGGAGACGGTAACGGCAACGGCGATACGACCGAGCCGACAGATACCGAGACAGAACCAGAAACGACCGAGCCGACCGAAACCGAGACCGAGACCCCCGAGCCACAGCCGGAGAACTACGTGGTCATCGACGAGATGCGGACGGGATCGGAGTTCGTCCCCGAAGGAACGGGTGGGTTCGCCGCCGCGTGTGCGCCGTCCAGGACGTTCTCGCACGGCATGCAGGCCGTGTTCTACGTCGGGGTCTATGATCCGGACACTGGCGATTCCATCGGCCCCGACAGCCTCGACAGCGTTCAGATCAGTCTGGACAGAGGCCAGACCGTCGAACTGTCGTGGGCCGAGGAAGAGGGAGAATGGCACGGTAACTGGATCATCCCCGAGGACGCCGAGGCTGGCGACGTGACCTACACGGTCGACGTGGCCACCGATGCCGAGACTACGTACGTTTCGACTCTCGAAAGCTCGTTCTCGATCATCGAGTACGACGCTCCAGGCAATTACGTCGTGACCGACGACACCTACGCGGGTTCCGCCGGGCAGGAGCCGTACAGCGAGAACCAGTTCATCTCCGGATGTGCGCCTTCACGGCAGTTCGCGCCCGGCATGATGGTCGGGTTCGACATCGGGATCTACGACGGCCTGACGGGCGAGCCCGTCGGTCCCACGGACTTCGAATACGAAGGCGTCGTCTCCGACATCGAATCGGTTCGACTCACCGTCGACGGCTACGAGCGCGAAAACGAGGAACTGGCCTGGCTGGGCGGCGAAGGTGACCACAGCGAGATGGGCGAAGACCTCTACTGGAACGGCGTCTGGTACATCCCCGAGGACGCCGAGGCCGGTGAAGTGACCTACAGCGTCGAGATCGAAACCGAAGAGAGCACGAGTTGGGTCGGTGTCCACAAAGGCTCGATCACAATCGTCGAAACCTAAGTTCGTCACGTACCTTTCGGTATTCGCCGGCAGATTCGAACGAGGTGGGCGTTACTCTATGGGGTTTTCTCCTCTTTCGCGATAGAATAGATGGCGTATCAGTTGTTGCCATCACTTTGGAGTTAGGAACCTTGTAACTACAGCTTCGGTGTTGCGATAGAGTCTCGCTGATCGACGCCAGCGGAACAAGTCGTGGCGTAGCCATCCTGATTCACCAAGAGAAGCCCACCGTTCACGGCGCGGAGGATATCACTTGCTTATGCGGCTTCGACGTCGTCTTTGATGTTCTCGAAGTACGTCTCGATGTCGCTCCGAATGACCCGGCTGAGCAGACGGGCACCGAGCCGCGCGACGCCGCCGGTGTAGTACAGCTCCGCCGAGTAGGCGAGGTCCGTTCCCTCGTCGTGTTCGTTCATCTCCATAGCCGCCAGGACGTCGAAGTCGCTGCCGGTCGTCGAGTCGAACCCGTTGCCCTCCATGACGATCCAGTCGGGTTCGTTCATCTCGACGAGTTCGAACTCGCCGTCCAGCGAGACCGTTACGCGGCTGATCCCGCGGGTGATTTCGCAGGTATAGTGCCGTTCGGAGAGCCGTTCGACGGACTCCGCACCGGGAATACAGTCCGCGAGGTTCTCCGCCTGGGAGATGTACCCCCAGAGGTCGTCTTTGGTCGTTTCGATCGTGACCGTGTCCGAAAACTCCAGCCGGGCCTCCTCGTCTGCGTAACTGGACTCGCTGGCCATCTCGGAGGCGTTCGCATCTGTCGAATCTATGTCTTGTTCGCTCGTTCCGTCCATGTCCGTATCGTTGGATTCTCTTGTCATTGTTGTTATCTGTTTTCCCAGGGTGTGAGAACGTCGCCGACGACCTCGGTGCCGTGTACGAAGAGGACACCGAGGACGTTGATCGAGAAGACGGCCACGTACATCCGCGGGATGGTGAACAACTGCCAGGAGTTCCAGATGACGTAGCCAAGTCCCGAGTCCGCGGCGAGCATCTCGATGACGACAAGCAGTGCGAAGCCGATGCTGAATCCCATGCTGATGGCGCTGAAGATCTGGGGGAGCGCCCCCGGAAAGATGACCTCCCGGTAGAGGTCCAGCGTCCCCGCACCGTTGTCCAGTGCCGCCTCGATGTGGACGTCGTCGATCCCGCGGACGCCGCCCATCGTGTTGATCGCGACCAGCAGGAACACCGCCAGCGCCATCGTGAGGATCCGGACCGTCTCGGTGAGACCGAAGAGGGTGAACATCACGGGAAGCAACGCGATCTTCGGGATCGGGTACAGCAGCGCCAGGTGCGGGTTTACGATCAGCCGCGCCTCCCGGGACCAGCCGGCGACCAGACCGACCGCGATCCCGGCGCTGGCACCCAGTGCGGTCGCGAGGAGGATCCGGCGGACGCTGGCCAGCGCGTGGGTCAGGAACCCCTCGTGGAGGTACAGCTCGGCTGTCAGCGAAAGGGTGACCGAAGGCGGCGGGAAGAACCGCGGATCGACGACAGCCCCTGCGAGCAACTCCCACAGAGCGCCCAGGAACACAAACGGGACCACTAGGGCCAGCAACCGACGGGCAGGCCTGGATCCCGCGACGCGGCTCATCGTTTTTCGACTGTGCGCTGGACCTCGTCGCTCAGTACGTCCCATACGCGGGTCTGAAGCTCCTCGAGACGAGCGATATCGAGGTTCTCGCGGGTGCGTGGCCGGTCCAGATCGACGTCGATGATCTCCTTGACGTGGCCCGGCCGCGCACCCATGACGCCGAGGCGGTCACCGAGCTGGATGGCCTCCTCGATGTCGTGGGTGACGTAGACGACAGTCTTTCTCGACTCGCTCCACAGCGACAGCAACTCCTCCTGGAGATAGCGTTTCGTCTGGGCGTCCAGATCACCGAAGGGCTCGTCCATCAGCAGGATCTGCGGGTCGTTGGCGAACGCCCGGGCGATGCCCACGCGCTGTTTCATCCCGCCCGATAGCTGGTGGGGGTAGGCCCCCTCGAACTCCGAGAGATTGACCTTCTGGATGTACTCGCGGGCGATCTCGTACCGCCGCTGTTTGTCGACGCCGCGCATTTTCAACCCGAACGCGACGTTGTCCAGCACCGATTTCCAGGGGAAAATGCCCTTCTCCTGGAAGACTAGACTGGTCGCGGGGCGACCGTCGGCGTCGTCAGCGTTGATCTCTATCTCCCCCGCGTCCAGTTCGAGCAAGCCGCTGAGCAGCCGCAGGAACGTCGACTTGCCACATCCGGAGGGACCGAGCAGACAGAAGAACTCGCTGTCGTAGACTTCCAGGTTCACGTCCGCGAGCGCCCGGACGTCACCCTCCCGCGAGCGGTAGGTCTTCTCGACGCCCGAGGCCCGGAGACGGACGGGGCGCTGGCCGGCACTGCCGCTCGCGTCGGAAGCGGCGCTACTGGCGTCCGTCGCGCTCTTGTCGCGGGGCGTTTGTGGTGGTTCCATCGTGGTCTCTCCGGTTGGGGCGGCCGTTCGTGAATGCAGCGTCATTCACAGATCGAGTCGGCCGGGAACGATTCGGGCGGATCGATGGTTTCCAGTTCGGAGTAGGGCGCGGGGGCGTTCTGTCCCCACTCGTTGATCGTTTCGATCGACGGCTTCGGGTCGTCGAGGCGGCCGACCTCGTCGAGAGCGCCTTCCAGGAGCGACTCGTTGACGATCGACGATAGGTCGGCCTTCTGTTCGACCTGTCCTCGACAGTGATGGTAGTCCTGCTGGTTCATGATACTTTCCGTGTTCAACTGCCCGTTCTTGTGGGGGAGCGAGGGGATCGAGGCTTTGACCGCGCTCTCGGGAAGGCCGAACTCCTCGTTGACGATCGAGGCCACCTCGTCGCTGGGGAATCCACCCATCTCGTAGTAATCCCGGACACCGAGCAGGTACGCCTCCAACCACCGTTGTGCGACGTTGGGTCGGTCGTTGATGAACGGGCCGCCGAATATGTACGCGCCGATCTGCATCTCCGGTGCGACCTCCGAGGCGTACAGCAGCCGCTTCGCACCCGCCTCGCGGATCATCCCCAGACCCAGCGGATCAGGAATCGCGGCGGCGTCAATCTCGCCCGAATTCATGGCGGCGGTCATATTCGTATAGAGGATCTCCTTGGTCTGGACATCGTCCCACGTCATGCCGTTTCGCTGGAGCAACCGTCCCCAGATGTAGGCGTCGACGTTCCCCGGACCGTGCAGCGCGATCGTGAAGTCCTCGGAAACATCCGACAGGGACATTCCCTCGGTGTACTTCTCCGGACGGATCAGGACCTTGTTCGAGGACGGCTGGCCCCGCCAGTACTGGGTCTGGTCGGCGACGACGTTGATCTCGACGCCCTGTGCGACCGAGTTGAACAGGCTCGCTCCGATCGACCCCGTCGCGGCGTCGAGGTTGCCGCTAGCCAGTTGCGGCGTCGCCTGGGGAGCACTCTGGATGCGCTGGATCTGCAGGTCGATACCGCGCTCCTCGAAGTAACCCTTCTCCTTGGCGATCAGCACCTCCGAGACTGCCGGGATCGTCAGCGTTCCGAACGTGACAGTCGAGGTCTCGAAGTCCGTAGTGCCCGAGGTCGGAGTATTCGAATCCGAAGAGTCCGAGCCAAGAATACCCAGACAGCCACCGATCGAACTGGCCGCCGCCACGCCGGTCACAGTCAGGAACCGACGTCGGTTCGTCTTCGAAAAGCGTTGCCGTCGAGTCTCCGATCGATCCGGACCTGCCATGTAACTTCGTACTAGCCATACCGATGAAAGGGTGTCCCTTCATATTCCAGCCGCTTTAGTCATCCGAAATTCGGCGCGACGGGTGCGGATCGCTACCGAAAACCACGTCCCGACACACTGTTCAGACCCGTCGGTACCGGGCCTCGACGTGTCGTTCGAACGCTCTTCATACTGCTGGTTGTAATCACAATACGACGTTCCGGCGAACGTCGGCTTCCCACGGGACGAGGCGCCCGTGTAGTGCCGCCAGGCCGTAGGTGAAAGCGGCCCCAAACACCCCGCTGACGACGAGGGCGGCGTACAGATCGGTGAGCTGGTAGGTCATCCAGGACACCCACAGGAAGTTCCCGAGGCCGCTGCTCCCGGCGACCAGTTCGACGGCGACGACGATCAGAAGCGACGTGCTAACACCCAGACGGAGTCCGACGAGCACGAGCGGGAGCGAGCCTGGGAGCAACACTTCCCGGAACAGCCGGTAGGTCGAGGTCGCACCGTTGTCCCTGGCGACGTCGGCGTAGACGGTCCCGATACCACGGGCCCCGTCCATCGCGTTCCACAGCACGACGAAGAACGTGCCCATCCCCGCGGTGACGATCAGCGCCGTCTCGTTGCTGCCGAGCAGGAGGATCAGCAGCGGCAACAGCGCGATCATCGGCAACGGGAAGATCGCCGCGGCCAGCGGCGACAGGAAAGACTTGATCGTCCGATTCCAGCCCATCGCCAGCCCGACGACCGTCCCGAGGGTAGACCCGGCCAGCGACGCGATCAGCGTCCGGCGGAGCGTAGTGAAGACCTCCGAACGGAAGCCGGCATCACCGAGCAACGCCACCGTCGTCTCCGCGATGGCAAGTGGTGCGGGTAAGACCGACGGGCTCACGAGGCCGAACACGCCGACGGCAAGCTGCCAGATCGCCAGCGGGACCACGAGCGTTCCGAGTTGATACAGCCAGGTCCTATCCATCGTGGGTCGTTATTCAGTGACCTTGAATGCCATGTGCAGGCCCGGAAGCGGACGGACGGGATGGTTGTCCAGATACGAGAGGTGCGGCTTCAGTTCGAAGTCTGGCTCGTCGTCCTGGACCTGGAAGAGGCTGGGATAGACGTCGATGAAGTGCCAGCCGGGTTCGCCGGCCGCACGCAGCACCGTCTCGTTTACTTTGGCCTCGAGTCCGCAGATGTATCCCAGCGGCTTGTTGTCGTAGATGAAATAGTAGGCGTTCTCGTACATCGGCCAGCCGATTCCCGACAGCGAGATGTCGATCTCCGTTCCGGACGGACCGCTGGTCGGGGACATGCTCGAGATCGCCGGCTGCATCATGAAGCCAGCGACGGCGACCGACTCGCCGTCGATCTCGGCGGTGATCGGCCTGGTCGCCCCGCGATCCTTCGGGATCTCGAACTCGAACTGGAACGAGCCGTCCTCGTCGGTCTCGACCGTCGGCAGGACGTCCGGAACCGGTTCCGGACTGATCGGGATGTCCTTCACGCGATGGCCTTCGTGGGTGTGCCAGACGAGATTGACCGTCTCCTCGGCCGGGAAACCGCGACCGGTGATGACGGCGTCGGTCCCCGGCTGGCCACACTGGGGTGTGATCTCCAGTTCCGCCTCGCTCTCCTGGTCCGGCTCGGGGAGGTGTACCGGCAGCGGTGCCTCGTTGAACAACGACTCGACCCACGCCGACTCCGGCTCCGACTCGGGTTCAGTTACCTCCACCGACCAGGCGTACTGGCGACCGCCGGCGACCTCACCGAACGGCGACTGGGTGTTGTTCTGGAGGAAGGGGACGCCCCGATAGTTCCGCCAGACCTGGATCTCGTGGGAGCCGATAGGGCCCGTCGCCCGGACGCGTGCTGTCGCCGTTCCGCGGTTGATCACGCCGGTCATGAACCCCATCGTCCCGTTGTCCCAGGCGATCTGGTAGTTGTTCTCGAGGACGTTCGGGCCGATCCCGTACCCGGTAATCGTGAAGAACTCCCCGAGCGGGGCCTCGGTCCGGTCGATTTCGAACCAGGGTGTGATAGCGATCGTCGCCCGGGCGAGCGGCGGCCCGTCCTCAGTGGTCCGGATCTCGATCGCGTGCTCACCACCGTAGTCTTCGGGAATATCCCAGTCCCGTTCGAACCGACCCTCGTCGTCAGTTGTCTCGGTAAACGCCGTGACAGACCGCGGACGGTACTGAGCACCCGTGATCTCGTTGGCCTCGAGAACGCCCCACTTCCCCTCGACGGTCTTCCAGACGACGTCGAATTCCGTGTTCGGCGGCAGGTTCAGCCCGCGCAACGTGATCGTGTCGCCGACGTACGCCTCCTCGTCGCTCGCGACCAGTGTCGCGTTGGACGAGACCTGGCCCTCCCGACGGTCCTGTAACCGATCTTGTACCTCAGAGGAAAGTTGGTTGTCTCCCATGCACAGTTGTATCAGTAGCCTATCTAAATGTGTTAGGCTGTAATATACAGGAGTTTAAAATCGGTAGGCGGATGATCCTCAGGGACCCCACCGACAAGGCAACGGCGGCAGCTGTTGGTCGCTGACACCGGCCCCCGCTATGGAAGAGTGGCTGGACTGTGCCCTCCCAGAGCAGATCTCTTTATATTGGTTCAGTTTCGTGGATTCGCGTAGCGCCGAGGATCGCCGACATGATCTTCCCCTCGGCGGCCCGCAGTCGCTGTGACGCTGCCGATTTCGAGATGCCCAGAACGTCGGCGATATCAGAGAGGTTGCCGCCCCGTTGTGTCGAATAGTGCCCCAGTTCGTGGGCGACCTCCAGGGCTTCCCACTGCTTTTCAGTGACGTCGCTGACGTCCACGGAAAGAGAGTTGACGTCGTCACGGGAGGGATCGACGATAGAGATCATCTTGATGTCGGATTCCAGCGTCGAATACTGGTCGACCACGCGCTGGAGCACCGACCTGTCCTCGACTTTGAGAGTCACGAAGAGAGGATAATCGGATTTAGTCATTGAACTCCCCGTAGACTGCCCGGACGCGGTTGGTACTGCGGCTGTGATTACTCGAAAGAGGTTGTCGCGCCTGGCTGGCGAAGGTTCGACGATGAGACCCCATCGAAGACACCCCCCTCGACGTTGACCTTGGCACAGCCAGGACGCCGATTCGGCTGGACGACAGACGCTCGTTCATACACGTATCTCTATGGGACACCAGGGAGAAGATTCACCTTCATTTTACACTGTTTTAAGTACTACTCGATCGCTCAACTGTCAGCAAAGAGAATGATCGGCCGCTGCAAGCCGGAAATCAGCGGTTCGTCCAGTGGTCGACGAGTTTGTGGATCATCTTCGACTCGATGGCTTTGAGACGTTGGGAGACGGCCGACCTGGAAATAGCCAGTTCCTCGGACAGCGCCTCGAGGTCAGCCTCGCGCGGCGTTTCGTAGTAGCCGGCCTCGACAGCCACCAGCAACGCCTCGCGCTGCTTTTCAGTGACGTCGGTGACGTCCATGACGATCGATTCGCTGTTTTCGACGTTCGACTGGGTGATGCCATAGACGTCGACACTCGAACCAACGTCGCGCAATCGGCTGACGAGCTCGCGAAGCGTCTCTCGGTCGGGGAGGAGCACCGAACAGACAATCCGGTCGCCCTGGACCCGTTCGATCGACGGGACGCAGTCGACCTCGTGGAAGACGAGACAGAAACAGCTGTTTTCGACATCGGACTGGACGTATCGGTCGGTGAACACACCCTCGTCCTCCTCGATGACGTTGGTGTGACACGTGCCGCTCTCGAGTTCGTGGGTCTGTGGGGATCGAGAGAACGTGAGGTTGTGGTCTTGGATATCTATGTTGTCAGCTTCGCTCGTGACGACACAATCCGATTCCGGAGGTGGCTCGATCGCTAGCGTTGCCGTGATCGGAGGCCCCTCAGGCATCTCACCTCCGTGTGCCGCGTCTGATATACTCTCAGATCCCATAGCTGCGATAAACATCACTTAGTAGGCTTCATATATACGTTCTTTCCTCGCGGCGTTCATTACTGGTATCAGTGACTGAACCCGTTATATACTCTCGAATGTGTTTAGTTTTGTGTATTCTTTGCACGTTTGTCCGAAACAATGTTTGAACGGGCGCGTCGAGAGTCGTGGCCGCATCAAAGGCAGTCAGGATCGTCCGGGATTCACCTGATCTCCGAGAGAGAGACCAGCGCGTCAGCGGCTTCGTGAGCGGCTTCGAGATGTTCGCGCGCGCGCCGCGGGTCGTCGGCGCGTTCGGCCTCCCTGGCGAACCGGGTGATACTCCGGCGCAGAGATTCGCGAGCAGCCGAAAGGTCCTCGCCCGGCGCGGGCGTCTCCGGGGTACCCTCATCGGCCGAGCCGCGACGGACAGGCGGATCGGGCCGACGCAGGCGATCGGACGGGCGTCGGTCCCGATCGGGAACGCGTGCACGCTCACGGCGCTCCGGGAGATCCGACGCCGATTCGCTCTCGGCGCCGGTATCCTCAGCCCTGTCAGCCTCGGCAGTCGGGTCAGAGCGACCCTCACCGGACCGGGGCTCGGCCGTCCCTGCAGCTCCGGTGGTCTGCTCACGTTCGGACCCGGACGCGTTCGCATCCGTCGATTCCGAAGTCCCCTCCTCCTCCGATGCAGCTGGCGATTCATTGGCTGTGCCCTCGCTGTCGGTGCCCGTCCGGGCCCCGTCGTCGCTGACGACTTCCTGACAGGTCGGGCAGAACGTCTGCCCCTCATAGCGGAAGAGCGGATCGCCGCAGGTCTCGCAGTGGGCGTTAGTCATCGTCGCCCCCTTCAACAGCAGTTCGCTCATTCGCTCGGTCGCCTCCCGCTTCTGTTGCTCGTGTTCGTACTGTTCGCGGAGCCGTTCGCGTTCGGCTTCCTCGTCGAAGTCGCTCATAGATGTGGGTTCGACGCCGACGCCGAAAAAAGGCGCGGGCGAGCGACGACCGATGGGCAGCAGGTCGGCCACAGAAGCGCAGGGGCGTCGGACTGCCGGCGGTAACGTCGTGGGGCTACCCGACCCGGAGTACGTGCTTCACGTGATTATGGCCGGTAATATCAGGACGACCACGACTCCTCACAGGACTCACGCCGCCCGGAAACCTCGTCCGGGACCTGCTCGTCGAGTAGCGACGCCCACTCCTCGACGTGTGAGTGTCGTCGTCGCATGGCTACGTGAGTTATCCAGCGGAACGATAATAATCGTTTATGTCCCCGGCAATGTCGACCCCGACGCCTGTCCGTACCGAAGGCCGACACGGTGAATAGGAATGGGAGACAGCGCGGCCGACGTACTGGGTGAATACGGGATCGTCTTCGTCGTCAGCGCGAGCGCGATCTTCGTGGAGATGGCGATTCGCCGGATAGATCGACGGTCTGGCCGCATTCGTCCTGGGCAATATCATCCAGGGGACCCGCGTTGGGAGGGGACTGTGCGACTGGGAGCGGATCACCGAGGGTGACGACTAGACGGGCGTGAGACGGGCGTCAGACGCCAGTTTTCCGGACCCGGCCAAGAGTTAAGTGTTCCGGGAAGCTCGGTGAAAGTGATGACCGACGACCCCGAGGAGGGGATGCTATCCTGGGACGAATCGGTGTTCCGGGACGAGCACGTCTTCGAGATCGACTACGTGC
>JAZKRQ010000018.1:0-26972 GCA_036628575.1 Halapricum sp. | reverse complement strand
AGCTCAGTGGACAGAGTGCTTGGTTCCGGACCAAGTTGTCAGGGGTTCAAATCCCCTCGCGCCCGCTTTTGCGACGAACGTGAGGAGCAAAGCGGCAGGGGATTTGAATCACGCAAGACGAACGCAGTGAGTCTCGCCATCGGGGCGAACGAAATGTGTGTGCTTTCGTTCGATGGTCGGATAGCCGAGTGGCTGTCACGGGAATCCGCGTACAGCCAAACTGGTCGTCATGGGGAAAATCAATCGCTGATTGACCGATACTGACCGCGTTATCGGAGAGAATCGCAATATTCTATCACGTGTCTGGTGTCATGTGTCTCCGTTGGATTGCCTCAGAGACGCCGCGGCAGCGTTCGACGATGAATCGTGACAGCAAGGGCGAACAGCACGACGGTGAATGTCCCGAGACCGGCGAGCCATAGCAGTCCGTTTCCATCGCCACCCAGACTGTCTCTAACGACGCCGACGAAGTACGTGAGTGGCGATACGTACGTCAGCGGAGACTCCAGGTCGGCATTGCTGAAACAGGGAGGAAGATGCCACTGACGAAGATGATCGGGAACTTCAACAGCGTCGCGAGCATCATGACATCGGAGGTCGTGTCGGTCGGGATCGCCGCCATCAGCAAGCCGAGCGCAGAGAACCCAACTCCAGCGAAGACCAGTCCGGCAGCGAGGACGAACGGTTCCGTGACCGACAACCCTAAGCCGATGATAAGTGGGACGGCCGCAAGGGTCATCAGAGAGACGCCAACGGCGGCCGACGCGAAGATATCGCCCAGCAGCATTTCCCCAACGGTCACCGGAGACGAGACGATCCGTTCGAGCGTGTGTTCCCGTGTCTCCCAGGGAGTGATGACCGGAGAGATCGCAGTCGCCATGAACCACATAGCCATTCCGATCAATCCGACCGCAAGTTGTGTCTCCGAGAGCTCCCGACCCGTGGTAAATGCCAGGAAGAAGGGGCCCGGAACCAGCACATCAAAGATCACGACCGGCCCTTCGCGTAGTAGGTCATTGTGTGACGCGTCCGAGGATAAATTCAGTAACATATCGCCGAATGTGTGTCTGTACACCATGATCGGATCTTTACATGGCGAAACGCAGGATAATCCCGATTAAATGCAATCACATTCGACATAATTCGGTGATAGGGTATTCCCCGTTTATCCTCATCGACCACGTCTCATCAGACGTAATGTCACCGACAGAAAACGCGAACGACACAGCACAGACCGCGGGAGCCGATACCGCGGGTCAAGGTCCGCCGGTCGACCTTCCGGATGCGGTTCCAGATTTCGTCACCGACTTGCTCGCCACAATCAGTGAGATCGTGTCAAGCGCCAATCCAGTTGATGTCGCTGCCGTCGCCGCTGATGTCGCCGCGGTCGTCCCACTGTAACACAAGAACAACCAGACACACGGTGTGCCCTACCACCGACAACAATCACGGCGACTGGTTACTCCCCGTGAGATATAGTGCAAAGGTACATCCGAGGCCGCCACACAATCAACACACATTAACAATGAATCAAAAATACACATCAATTAATCGACGAACGTATCTGATCGCCACCGGTAGCGCAACGGCTGGGATGGTTTCGCTTGCGGGCTGTTCCGGCGACAAAGCAACCGGAACGCTCGCCACACAGGTCACCGACCAGCCTGGCGATATTGCCGACTTCGAGTCCTGCGCTGTGACTATCGTCGGCATGTGGCTCGGGCCTGAAGGGGCCGAGGCCGGTGACGAAGACGGGGAAGAACCTGCCGACCGCGAGTACCACGAGTACGACGAACCCCAAGAAGCCGATCTGGTCGAATTACAGGATGAGGCAACCCAGCTTGTCGACGAGCGGGAACTTGAGACTGCCACCTATGAGTTCCTACAGTTGGACATCGATAGTGTCGACGCGACACTTAAAGATGAGTCCGACGCGACCGTTGAAGTGCCCGGTGAGGCACCGCTGACGTTCAATCAGGCCTTCGAGGTCCGGGAAGATACCCGCACGGTCTTCACAGGGGACTTCACTCCGGTCCAGCGTGGACCGGACGGTAGCTATGTTCTCCAACCGGTCGCCCAGGGGATCACCGTGGAATACGAAGAGGAAGAATGATCCCCGAAGTGTCCGCGGTTACGCCGTTGTTTGTCGGGCCGAGTGCGTTCCTTATCGGTGTCCTGTTACTCATCGTCTTGGTGGTCGTGATCGCACGCATCGTAATCGGTCTCGCCTGGAAACTCGTAGTGATCGGTGCCATCATCCTGTTGGTGCTTTGGCTGGCCGGCGCGATCGGAACTGGCGGGCTCGGTATCGCACCCCCTGGGCTCGGATGATCCGGATCAACGATGAACATGCGCAGACAGACCAGCAATCCGTTCCACGAACGCGTGGACGCGACTTGAACAGTAAAATCAGAAACAACCGCTCGGAACGAAGAAACAAACAACATTCACGGAGTCAAGACTTGAACGAACACACGCACACGAGGCGATCGCTTCTGGCAATCGGTGCAAGCGCAGTTGCCATGAGTACAGCTGGCTGTACCGATCAACTCCCGTTTCTCGGTGATGAGCCGCTTGAATTTAGCGCAAACCCGGCGTCGGTTCCGGACTCAGTGCTGGACAAGACGGGGTACGACGAGCACAAAACTGAACAGGTGGTCGTCGAAGAGACGTTTGAGGCGACGGGTCAGACACAAGACGTCATTGTGACAAACTGGGAGGCGGAATATGACAAAGCTATTGACCTAAGCGAGTTATCACTCCCGGGCGACGAAACGGTCCGAGCGGCTGTCGTGACAGTACTGACGACACCACAAGTCCATGTGCTCGGACAGACATTCAATCCTGTTGCAGATATGGAAAGCGAGGAGCTCGCCGAGATGGTTCAGGATCAGTATGAGGGATTAGAGGAGCTAGAACAGGTCGGCGAGGAATCAGTTCCTGTTGCGGGTGAACCGACAACAGTTGGTAAGTTCGAAGGGCAAGCACAGCTCGTTGGAGAAGGGATCTCGATTGATCTGACGTTACATATCACTGAAGCAGTCGAATCTAATGATGACTTTATTGTTGGTGTTGGAGGCTATCCGACTCGACTCCGGGAGCAAGAACAATCCCATGTCTTTTCGATGCTAGAAGCGATTGAACACGATGAATAGCATCGACACGTGGGATCTATCGGCGAACGCATTCTTTTGAGAGGGGTTCTCGATCTCGTCGTGGACGAACGCGGGTGGCAAGCAGTCAGGTTCGAGTGTCGATGGGTCCACTCATTCTGACTTTCTCCGGTTAGGACGATGGCCTGTATCTCGATGACGGTTGCTCCCCCCATACTGGAAGGTTTCATTAGTCCGATGGGGTTAGTGGGGGCAAACAGAGAACTACTTTTCAGTGGCTTCGTCGTCTCATACCTCTGGACTATGAACGATTCTCTGTCACTCCGAGGTCCCCCTCCGTTCTGAGAGAGGGTGGCTCCTCGACTTGGGTCACCACCAGCGCGGTACCGAGACTGGCGAGCACTGCTCCGGCGACAAACGGGGCTGGGAACCCGAACGTAACGAGGACTCCGGAGAGTAGCGGTCCAACGGCGATCCCGAGGCCGAATGCCATTGTCAGCACTGAGAGAGTCGACCCAGACTCATCTTCCGGGGCGAAATCACCCGCAAGGGCCAGTGCTGGGGTGAAGACCAATGCTCCGGCGATCCCCTGTGCAAACCGAGCGCCGACCATCACCCACGGGTCGAGAATGTATCCCTGGACGGCTGTGGTCGGGATCAATAGGACTGCACCGGCTATGACAAACGGTTTCCGGCCGTAGAAGGACTTATTACCGCGCGCTCCTTCTCTAAAACCGCACAACGGCAACGACCCCAAGCAAGAGACTTGACGGGTTCGCGATTCGGATACTCGACACCCGTTATATACACCGTTCACGTCTTGCGGTTCACGCGAACGAAGTGAGCGGATGGGTCGGGGCGGATTTGAACCGCCGACTTCCTCCGTGTGAAGGAGGTATCATAACCGAACTAGATCACCGACCCGGACACTACTGGCTACCGGAGTGCCTGACTTAAGAATTGCTTTTTCATGGGCGGGATCTACCCCGCAAGACAGTCATTTATGAGGGTCTCGTCCGAACCGGTTGGTATGAAGATCTATACAGGACGTGGTGACGACGGACTGACCGACCTTCGGGACATGTCTCAGGTGTCGAAAGCCAGCCCGCGGATCGAAGCCTACGGGACCGTTGACGAGGTCAACGCGCTCGTCGGGGTCGTCCGACCGACGGACTACGACGATATTGACGAGTGTCTTCGCGCGGTCCAGAACCACCTCCACGTGGTTCAGGCTGACTTCGCGACGCCGGAATCCGACGAGGACGACCCCGTCGTCACCGAAACGCACGTCGAACAAGCCGAGGACTGGATCGACGAGTTCGACGAGGAACTGGAACCGCTCAGTCAGTTCGTCCTCCCGAGCGGGTCTGATCCGGGAGCGCAACTCCACCACGCCCGTGCAGTCTGTCGCCGCGCCGAGCGCCGGGCAGTCGACCTCGCCAGTTCCGAACCGGAAATCAACGAGCGTGCGATCGTCTATCTCAATCGGCTGTCGGACCTGTTGTTCACGCTGGCCCGGGTCGTCAACAAACGTGAGGGTGACCGCGAAGAACACCCGAGTTACTAGTCCTCGACTGGTTCGTAGACTACTAACCCACCCTTTTCGATAGGTGTCGCGCGGTTCCGGGCTTGGAGAACATCGAGGTGGCCGACCGCTTCGCTCATTCCCGAGAACGCCTCCGTGGCCGGCAAGTCACCGAATAGCTCGTCCATTATCTCGACGGGCGTCATCGGACCATCAAGTAACGCGGCGACCTGCTCAGTTCGGCGTTCATTGGCGTTTCGAATCTCGCTGATCCGTTCGTCTGGGTCCGCAATACGATCCCGGTGCCCTGGCAGGAATCGATCGTAACCGGTTTCTTGCAGACGATCGAGCGAACGATTGTACGCTGGCAGTACATGCGGCCGTTCGCCGTCTGGTTTCTCCGGCGGCGAAAGGAACGGGTTTGGAGTGATCTCCGGGAGGACGTTGTCCCCAACGAGCGCGACTCGCTTGTCCCCGGATTCGTACTCGAAGATAACCTCGCCTGCGGCGTGGCCGTCTACGCAGTCGACAGTGATTGCTGTATCCGCAACGACGAGCGTATCGCCGGCCTCGACCGTCCGGTCGATGTCGACGCTCGGAGCGTATTCGAGAAACGCTCCCGGGAGATCTGTCACTGTCTTGGTGGTCGTGCGGTCCATCCCGCATCGCTCGAAGAAGTCCATGAAGTAACGCTGTTCGTAGTGTAGCCGCCCGACGAAATCCTCGAGGATCGGGGCTGCCGTGTCGCTGGCGACGACCTGGGCTCCTTGCGCCCGAAGTTTCACCGCCAGTCCGAAGTGATCGGGATGAGGATGTGTGAGCAGTACCTGTTCGACGTCACCCAGCGTCAAATCACGCGCGTCGAGTTCGTCCAGCAACGTCGACCATCCCTTTTCGCTATCTGGTCCCGGATCGATGATCGTCCGGCCGGCCACATAAGCGTTGACCGGACCGACTTGGAAAGGTGTCGGGATCGATAACCGCTCGAATATAGCCCTGCATACCACGGGGTACGGCTTGGCTCTTTGGCCGCTGTGTTTTGTCCCTGAGCGCGCCAGAAAACCTATATATGTCCTTCTCGTAAGGACAAATATGAACAAGCACTTCGAGGACACCCGGTATTACCTCAAGCGAGCGGGTGAGACGGCAAAGCGCGGCGTCACCGAGGAACTAGAGCCGATCAAGGAACGCTTTCAGGACCTCACTTCCGAGGACGAACCGGAGCCGGAACTGTCTCGGCTGGAGGAGATCCGGGCCGATCTGAAGGACGTACAGGAGCGAGCCGAGGGCGAAGCCAAGGAAGCGATCGAGGAAGCTCGCAACAGGATCGATACGTATCGCGAGGACCGATCCACCGAGTGATCGCGCCGCTCGCGCAGCGCTCCGGCCGATAGCGATTGTCGTATAGCCTTTCAGATCGATTTTGTGCCCCTTGTTTCTTGATATGCTACCGGCTGGGTGGTGTATACGTCTGTCTCTAGTTCCCCGGAAAGTTTTGCGGTTGAATTAGTATTTTAATGCATCAGCCAAACGTACCACAGCAGGCCTGAAAAACGCAAATTTGTATCGTAATATTGAAATTTCTGGATATCTAATCAAAGAAATCCTGCCTCATAAACACTTATTTATTAGGATATCCTAATATCATAATGTGGAGAACAATGACACAACCAACGTCCGAGGGCTCGGGCCTTGAGGGGGAAGTTGTCCGTTATCGAGGTGCGACGACGGGTAGCGAGCACTTCGGCGAGCCCGATACTGAAATCGTCGTGACGGATCGACGTTTGCACGCACGCCCTATGCCGGAAGCAGAAGGCGCTGGCGCGCTGGAGTTTTCGGTCCCGCTGGCGGAGCTACAGAAGGTCCGGTGTGACGGTGTCCTGCGCCGTACGGTCACCATCGGGACTGCCGGCGCAGATTACGAGATTCCGACGAACAAGCTGGACGAGCGTCGCTTCAGGAGCGCCATGCTCGAACAGGCGGATCTGTCGAACTCCAGTACCCGTTTCGAGTTCGATGTCTTCGGGATCTGTCCCTGTGAGGCCGGGACCTGCGCAGGATGTTTACTCGTCGTTATGGGGGTCGGGTTGATCCTTTCGTTGTTCGGCGCGCTTCTGGGCGTCGCGTTCGTGGCGGCCGGGATCGTACTTCTGGCGCTGGTGTATGCGTCAAGGGCAGTTTCGAATTGGCGGGGAGCTAACGTCTGGCAGCGCGTGAACGGAGTGCGACGGCCGAACTAGCGCTTGGCCGTCGCTTTCAGAAGGAGTCTCCGTTATCGACCTGATCGCGGACGACTCCCCGGATTGTCTCCACGCCTTCGACGATGCGCTCGTCGGCGACGGAGTAGTAGCTGTTCACACCGTCTTTCTCGCGGACGACCATCCCCCGATCGCGCATCAGTTTGAGATGCTGTGAGATCGTCGACTGAGAGATGCCTGTCATCTGCTCGATCTCGGAGACTGAGTACTTTTCCCCGTTTTTCAGGACGTCGAGGATTTTCAGGCGGTTCGCGTTGGAGCAGACGCTACAGAAGTCAGCGTGTGCCTCGTAGAACCGATCGTCTTCTAGGTCGGCCATACACGTAGCGTGGCCCGTTCGAAATAAATATGATTCGTATAGCGATCGAGACGAGCCTCAGCCTCTGTGCTCGCGGAACCGGTCGCAATACGTATAAGTGGCCACGGACGCTGTGTCCCGACATGACGATGACACAGCAGCGATACTGCCCTTCCTGTGGCGAGCAGAGAGAACTCACGCAGGCCGCGACCACCAATCTGAACATCGGATTGAAGGTGAAATGGCGCTGTGGGGAGTGCGGACACCAGTCCATCCAGATCGGAACGGAAATAGACACCGCAACCGCCTGATTGCGCTCCAAGCTACGTCCCCATCGAGGTTGTTGCCTCGATCCGTCATTACGGCTGGTCACTGGGTTGATACTGTCGGCTATAACTTCGTGAGCGATCCCGCCACGACGGGACGGCAGAACTGCTCATGTGATTATAGCCGACAGTATGAGAAAGTGAAGCTACAAGTTCGTGCCGTGCCTACTGTCACGCAGATGGTCGGAACGATATCTGTCCTGCTCGTTGACGAGGATACGGATATACTGGAGTTAACAGAAACATTTCTCGAACGCGAGGACGGGGCAATCGAAGTGACGACCGAAACCAGCGCCTCCGACGCGCTGGAGCGACTGGAGTCGGAATCGTTCGATTGTGTTGTCAGCGATTACTCGATGCCATCGATGGACGGGATGGAATTCCTGGAAGCAGTTCACGAGCGTACGCCCGACATGCCGTTTTTCTTCTTCACCGGCAAGGACCGCTCCGAGATCGAAGCGGCCGCTGGCTCGGCCGAAATCACCGGCCACGTCCAGAAGGGGACGGGCACGGATCGCTACAGCGATCTCGCAGCCGAGATCCGGGCCGCCGTCGAGGCGTGAGTTCGCCGCGTCCGCTTTCTTAATCTGTTCGAGGTAAAGACAGCGCCCCGACGATTACTGCCACGAGCGCCAGTCCGGTCAGGATCGCCAGGTTCACCAGCGGGTCCTCGCCGCCGAACGAAGCCAGGACAGTCCCGTCGACGAGTTCGTGGCTGTCGTAAGTCGCCGCGCGCACCCCACGAGAGAAGTACGTCAGCGGCGAGAGATCCATCAGCGGGCGGAACCACTCCGGGAGGAGTTCCGGGGGAACGAACGTCTCCGAGAGGAACAACAGCGGGAGCGCGATGGCGTTGCTCGCGGCGATGACACCGTCCTGGGAGTCTGCCAGCGAACCGATGACAGTACCGATGCCACAGAACAGCGCGACACCGACGACGACGAACGGGATCAGCAGTGGCGAGAGGTAGATCTCAGCACCCGTGAGCGCGACCAGTAAGCCGAGCAACAGCAGCGCGGCCAGTCCGATAACGCCGACGTTGACGATCGTCTGGGCCAGCAGCCACTCCCACCGTCGCAACGGTGTCGTGGCGAGTTTCTCGAAGCGGTTGCCCTCGCGGTGTCGTGCGACCTCACTGCCGACCCGTGACAGGGGCGTAAACAGGACGACGACCGCCAGGTACCCGGGGACGTAGTAACCCGGCGGTTCAGTAAAGAGGCCGCCCCCAGTCGGCTGGGTCCCGATCAGGGCTCCGAAGATGACGACGATGATTGCGGGGAAGAGGAACGTGAAGAACACGGCCGTCCGCCGTCGGAGGAAGGCGAGCGCGGCTGCTCGAACCGACGATCGGATTCGCCCGAAACGGCTCATGACTGTCCTCCGTCGGCCGCCAGCGGTCCCGTCGCGTCCAACTCGTCTGGATCGAGCGCGTCTCCGCCGTATCCCACTGCGGTCCCGGTCAGATCAAGGTAGACGTCCTCCATGTCGGGTTCCCGCCAGGCTAGCGACTCCGGTTCGACGCCCGCGGCAGTCAGGCGATCCACGACCGTCCCGATCTCCGTCGGGGGGACGTCCGTGACGATCAGCTGTCCATCGCGAATCGTGGTCTCGAAGCCGACGTCGAGATCCTCCGGGACGTTCCCTTCAATGTCGATTGTGAGCCGTGTTTCACCTCCGTGGGCGTCTATCAGTCTCCGGGGGTCGTCCAGGGCCGCGAGTTCCCCGTCGGCCAGCAGACCGACTCGGTCGGCCAGGCGCTCGGCCTCGTCCATGTAGTGGGTCGTCAGCACGATCGTCGTGCCGCCGTCGGCGAGTCCTTCCAGCAACCGCCAGACTGCGCGGCGTCCCGCCGGATCGATCCCGGTCGTCGGCTCGTCCAGTACGAGCAAGTCGGGATCGTTGACCAGCGCCGTCCCGACGCACACGCGTCGCTGTTGGCCGCCCGAGAGATTCTCGTACGCGGTGCTCGCGGTGTCCTGCAGACCCACGTCGGCGAGGACGGCCTGCGTGTCTCGGGCCTCGTCGTAGAGACCGCCGTAGTAGTCGATCAGTTCGCGTGCCGACAGTCGATCCGGCGGGTCGAACGACTGGGGTAAAAGCCCGATCCGCGAGCGGGCGACCGACGACGGGGACTCCCCGAAAAGCTCGACTGTCCCTTCGGCGTCAGTCGTGCCCGTCAGCGCGCGGACGAGCGTGGTCTTGCCCGCGCCATTGGGGCCGACGAGTGCTAGTACTTCGCCTTCGCCGACCGTCAGCGATACGCCCGCAAGCGCAATCGTGTCGCCGTAGGTCCGGGCGACGTTCCTGGCGACGAGTACGTCAGTCATGTCTCCCACTGTGATCGTTTGCGGGAAAGCCAGTTCGATTCATCCGAGCGTCGGCCTCCAGTACAGCAGCCCGACGGTAACGAGAAACACTGCTATAGAGAGATCGTAGCCGCCGGCGTAGACGGCGTTGGCGACGGCCGCGCCGCCGCCGAGCGTTCCGGTGACGACCGCGGCGATGATCGGCCACGTACAGGAGATACACGCGAACAGTCCGAGAACGCCCGTTATCGCCGAACTCGCGGCATCGATAATCGTCGCATAGACCAGATACGCCAGCGCGAGGTATCCGACCACCTTGTAGGGCAGCAGCGACATCTTGATCAGGCTTCCGTCGTACAGCAGCGCCGGGCTGAACCCGGGCGGCGTATCGAGTGCGAAGCCGGGTGCGACCGAGAAACGCGTTGCCGGACCCACGAGACCGCCCGCGTACGCGAGTAACAGGAAGTATCCGACCGCGAGACTGGCAGCCAGGTAGCGCCGCCGCCTCGTCGTCCGCGCTGGGTTCGTCCGCCAGATAGCCCACAACCCGACGTTGATCCAGACGAACGGATACAGTATCTGCCGGAATCCCAGCGGCGAGTCGAACTGGGGCTGTTCGGTCAGCAGCCACAGCCATAGGATCGCAATTTCGACGTTCACGACGACCAGTGCCAGGCGAGCCGTCTCTGGGGAGGGTCTGAATCGATCCGTCCAGGTTGCAGTGCTCGAAGCCATGTCAGATCGCGAGTGCGTCGATTACGATCGCCGCGAGGATCGCTCCCAGGTAGGCGTTCGAGGCGTGGAACGCCCGGAAGGCGGCCGATTCCGTGCGTTCGCGGTGGAGTTGGACGACCATCCACAGGAAGACGGCCCCGAGCGCGACGGTGGTTGCCGCAAAGAGCGCGCCCAGGTCAGCGATGGCAGTCACGGCCGTCGCGGCCAGCAGCGTCGCTGCCAGATACCAGAGGATGTGCTTGCGCGTGGTCGCCTCCCCGCGGACGACCGGCATCATCGGGAAGCCCCCTCGAGCGTAGTCGTCCTTGTACGCCAGCGCGAGGTTGTAGAAGTGCGCAGGCGTCCACAGGAAGACTAGCGTCGCCAGCGCCAGGCCGGGGGGACCGATCGTCCCCGTGACGGCTGCCGAGCCGATCAGCGCCGGGAGCGCGCCCGCGAGTCCACCGATGACCGTGTTCTGGACGGTATTCGGCTTCAGCAGCAGCGTGTATATCACGCTGTAGAAGACGATGGCGATCAGCCCCAGCACTGCGACCAGAACGTTGACCGTTAGGAACACGCCCAGCGACAGAGCCGCCAGCGCGAGCCCGAACAGCAGCGCGTTGGCCACCGGGACCTGCTCGGTCGTCAGCGGTCGATCCGCCGTGCGGTTCATCCGTCGATCGACATCCCGTTCGAGGACGTGGTTGAACGTGCCACTGGCCCCGATCGCCAGGACACCGCCGCCCAGCGTCGCCAGGATCGTCGCAATCGGGATCGAGCCGCTCGCCGACAGCGCCATCCCCGCGGAGGCGACGAGCGAGAGGAGCCACATTAGCCGCGGCTTGGTCAGGCTGAAATACGCCCACGCGGTGTCGACGATTCCACTCGGACGCGTGACCGCCACGTCATCTAGCGGTTCGACCGCTGGTTCGGGGTCAGTCGTAATGGGCTGATCGTCCTCGGCCCCGGCCTCCAGATGCCAGGCGAGCGACGCGACCAGGGCGGCGAAGATTGACGCCGCGACGACCAGGTGGATCGCAGGGAGACCGCCGGCCGCACCGGTCGTCGCGACGAACGCCCCGACACCGATCTGCACCGGGAACAGCGCGAGCGCCGCTGCCAGCGCGTACCTGACTCGCCGTCGACGGGCGACTTGCCATCCGACGACGGCCGTCATAAGCACGAGTACGCCCACGATCAGAGCCGTCAGGCGGTGACCCCACGCGACGAGCAGCGCCGGCTCGCCGAGGGTCGGCGGCTGCGAGCAGACTGGCCAGGACGAACAGGCCCGTGCCGCGTCCGCGATCGCCGCCGTCGCGCCGGCGACGATGAGGACGTAGACGCCGAGGACAGCCCCCGAAAGGAGCGTCGTAAACCGGGAGTGAAAGGGTGTCTCGCGCACTGTAATCGTTCTACATTGAGATTCGGCTCGTGATACTTATGTTTCGCGCTTCCCCTCACGTTCTGACGCGATTTTCGTATACTATCCCCTGATACTGGGGGTGTTTGAAGTCCCCCATATTCGACGTGAGGACAGGTTATTTATACCCGAGTTACTAAAGCCAGTGCAAGATGACGGGTAAACGTGCTGGGGCCGTCGCGGTGCTGTCGGGCGCGCTGGTAACCATAGCGACCCAGCCTGCGCTCGCACAATCGACGGCAAGTTCCTCCACAGAGGAAGCCATCTGGGGGCTGAACTACGAGTTGCTGGCGGTTGCGATCCCGATTACGATCCTCGTCGAGGCCATCCTGTTCTACACGGTCTGGCGGTTCCGTTCGAGCAACGTCGAGGAGGCAAAGTCCACGAAGGAAAACCGACGGTTGGAGATCACCTGGACGGTAGCGACGGCGATCGTTCTGCTTTTTGTCGGAATCGGGGCCTACGGCGTCCTCGCACAGGACGACGTCTCCGGACAGGGTGAAGCCGACATGGAGGTGCAGGTGTTCGCCCAGAAGTACGCCTGGACCTTCGAATATCCCGAGCAGAACGTCTCGACCGGTGATGAACTCGTCCTGCCAGTTGACCGTACAGTCAGATTGAACATCACTTCCGAAGACTGGATACATGCGTTCCACGTGCCCGAGCTCGGCCTGAAATCCGACGCGTTCCCCGCCCAGTCAAACTACCTCGTGACGACACCCCAGGAGAAGGGTACATATCAGCTGTACTGCGCGGAGTACTGCGGGTCCGGCCACTCGGTCATGCTCTCGCAGGTCAACGTCACCTCCCAGGAGAAGTACGACGCCTGGCTGGCATCCCAAGGTGAGGAGGCCGCCGCGATGACCGAGAACGCCACCGCTTCGGAAAACGCATCTGCCGGATAATTCCCGCTGCTTTTCTCCCGACCGGGCGTAGCCGACGTATGCCGATCTACTTCGAAGACCTCGCCGTCGGCGACACCGAGTCGCTCGGAACCTACACTGTCACGCGCGAGGAGATCGTCGAGTTCGCCCGGCAGTACGACCCCCAGCCGTTCCACACGGACCCACAGGCGGCCGCCGAGTCACCCTTCGGCGGGTTAGTCGCCAGCGGCTGGCACACGGCCGCGATGACGATGCGTCTCCTCGTCGAGGGGTTCCTGCGTAAGTCCGCAGCCCGCGGCGCGCTGGGCGTCGACGAACTCCGCTGGTTCGATCCCGTCCGTCCGGGCGACACCCTGACCACCCGCACCGAGATCGCCGCGACCGAGTCGTGGGACGACGAGCACGGCAAGGTCGACGTCCACATTGAGACGCTCGTCGACGGGTCAGTCGTCTGTTCAATGACTGCGCTCGTGTTGTTCGCCCGGCGAGACCGTAGTTAGTCGTCGACCGGATTCTCGACCGCCTGTTCTACTGATTCGACCGTCTCCGCGAGTGACGAGAGATCCGTAGAGACAGCGCGAGCACGGAGCCGTTCGTATCGCTTATACGCCCGGTCGCTGTCCGGAAGCCGTTCGTCCGCGGAGTGACGCTCGATCAGTACGACTGTGGGCGCGGCCCCTGCGAGATCGAAAGTCCACTGCCGGGGGCCGACATCGATGTCGGCGAGGACGACGACCGCGGCGTCCGCAGCCAGCTCGTGTGCCGCGGCGAGCGCACTGGGGTCGACCGGGCCGGCGGTCGAGGTCGTCGCGACAGGAACGTCGAGCGCGTCGGCTGTCTCGACGGCCAGATCTCCCGCTCGGAAGACGCCCGCCGTCACCGCATGTCCTGCTTCCTTCAGCTTCGCGATCGTCCGGGCCCCGACTCGACCGCCGCCGACGACGTGGATGCGGCGACCCTCGTGCTCGGTATCCGTCATGGCAGTCACGCTGGGCGTGCCGGTGACCGGATCGGTCGAGACCGCGGTCGTTGTCTCGAAGGCAGGATCGAGTGCGTCCGATTCGAGTACTTCTTCCGGTGGCCCGACCGCACGAATGCGCCCGTCCGAGAGCAGCGCCAGCCGGTCGCAGAACCGGGCCGCCAGATCGAGGTCGTGGATCGCCGCCAGGGCCGCCCGCCCGTCGCCGACCAGCGATCGGACGAGCTTCAGGATCTCGACCTGATGGTTGATGTCGAGACTCGCCGTCGGTTCGTCGAGCACGAGCAGGGGCGTGTCCTGGGCGAGCGCCCGGGCGACGAACACGCGCTGTCGCTCGCCGCCGCTGAGTTCGTCGATCGGTCGTGCTCGAAGCTCTGTCGTCTCGGTAAGATCAAGCGCGTCTTCGATCCGACGACGGTCGGTCTCGGTGCCGCCGAACTGTGTCCGGCGGCGATGGGGCGTCCGACCCATCTCGACGACGTCCTCGACCCGGAAGGAGAAGGAAACGCTGGTGTCCTGGGGGACCGTTGCTAGCCGACGACTCCACGCTCGGGTCGAACAGTCGCTCTGGGCGTCGCCTTCGACTCTGACCGTGCCGATGTCCGGTTCCCGAACGCCGTTGATCGCGTGCAGGAGCGTGGTCTTGCCCGCACCGTTGGGGCCGACCAGGCCGACGAACTCGCCGCGTTCGACCGATAGCGTAACTCCGTCGAGGACGTCGGTATCACCGAGACGTACCGAGACGCCCTCGACTGAAAGAAGCGGTTCACTCATAGCTCGTGCACCTCCCTGCGGAGGAGCAACCCGAGAAAGAAAGGCGCACCCAGGGCGGCGGTGACGATCCCAACGGGTAGTTCCGCAGGGTTGGCCCGCGCGAGCGTGTCGGTGACGACGAGGAAGATCGCGCCGGCCAGAGCGCTGGTCGGCAACAGCAACCGGTGGTCGGGGCCGACGACCAGCCGCATCGCGTGGGGGACGATGAGGCCCACGAAGCCGATGACGCCGGCGACGGCGACCGCTGCGGCCGTCATGAGACTCGACAGCCCCAGTAGCAGACGCTTGGTCCACTCGACGGGGATGCCGAGCGTCCGAGCGTCTTCTTCCCCGAGCATGAGGACGTTGAGATCCCGAGCGAACGGGACGAGCGCGACGAACAGGACGGCGACCGCCGGCAGCGTCACCTCGACCTCACCCCAGCCGCTCCCGTAGAGGTTGCCCATCAGCCAGTAGACGGCCTCTTCGAGGCTTTCACCGCTCTGCAGGAGGAGATAGGAGACCACTGCGCCGAGGAACGTCTGGATAGCCACGCCCGCGAGCAACAGCGTCGCGACCGGCGTCCGGCCGTCATCGGTCGCCAGCAGATAGACGACGAAGGCCGTCACGACCGCGCCGACGAACGCGGCGGTCTGGAGCCCGAACGGAATCGCCAACGGGATGGCGATAGTCGCAACCGCCCCGACGGCCGCCCCTGTCGAGACGCCGATGATCGAGGGGTCGGCCATCGGGTTCCGGAAGAACCCTTGCATGACCGTCCCCGCTGCCGCCAGCGCAAAGCCGACGATCGCGCCGAGTGCGATACGGGGCAGCCGAACTTCCCGGACGATGAGTTCGCTCGTCTCCGGCACCGCGAAGGCGAACGGATACGTGTACTGGATATCAACGGCCGGTTTCGGCAGTGAGGACCCCAGCAGGGGTGCCTTGACAATCGACAGCGATAGCCCCGTGGGGACGCCCAGGGCGTTCAGCGCCGACTTCGCGACGACGACGACTCCGACCTCGACGGGGCCGACAGTCGCGCTCAGGAGGACGGCCGCGACTAACGCCGCCGTCAGCCCGATAGACCACAGGACCACTCGGTTTCGGATCCGCATCTAACCCAAGTCGATTTGCTTTAGGTAAATATTTATTGGATAGCTCGCAACGGGTGGGTGATGACACGATCGAAACTCGCGATCGTATTGACGGCGCTAATCGTCGTCGTTTCCAGCGGTGCGGTCGCCGCTGGCGGCGTCGCGACAGGTAGTCACGACGCAGTAGCACAGTTCGATGGAGAGGCGGCGGCCCAGACTGGCAGCACGGTCGATTGTTCGTATCCGGTCGAGGTGACAGACGCCACAGGTGAGACCGTGACCATCGAGGAAGAACCCGAGCGCGTCGTCGCGCTTGGGGCGAGCACGGCGCAGACGATGTGGTCGATCGGTGCCCAGGAAAAGGTCGTTGGGATGCCCGTAGATTACACGACGGCGTATCTGAACGGCTCCGAGAACAGGACGAATGTAATCGGTTCGAACCTGCAGCCGATCACCGAGAACGTGATCGGTCTCGAACCCGACCTGGTGCTCGCGGCGAACATCATCGACAACGAGTCGGTCGAGAATCTTCGCTCGCAGGGCCTGACAGTCGTCCGCTTCGAAGGAGCGAGTTCGACCGCTGACGTGACAGCCAAGACTCGACTCACCGGGCGGCTCGTCGGCGCGTGTGAAGCCGCTATCGAGGTCAGCGATACCACGAACGCAACCGTCGAGCGGATCGCTGAGGCGACCGAAGGCTCTGAGAACCCCAGCGTCTATTACGCGATGGGTGGAGGCTACACTGCCGGCCCGGACACGTTCATCGGCGATGTAATCGCGACTGCGGGCGGCGACAACATCGCCACTGCTGCGGACATATCCGAGTACGACGTGATCAGCGAGGAGATCATCGCTGCCGAGGATCCCGAGTGGATCGTCATGCCGGAGGGGCGAAGCCTCCGACAGAGCGAAGCGATCAACAGCACTACGGCCGTCGAGAACGATCAGATCGTGACGGTGAACGCGAACTACATGAGTCAGCCTGGGCCGCGAGTGACCCAGCCGTTGACTCAGCTCGCGGAGACGTTCCACCCCGAAATCACCGAAGAGGCATCGACGGAGACTGATTCGGACGAGACAGCGACCGGAACGGTCGAGACGACGGCTGACGCGACCGATACGGCGACGGAGACTGACACGAACGCCACCGGTCCCGAGACGACCGATACCGGGAACGGCTTCGGGCCCGGCTTCGGGCCGGTCGCCGCGCTGGTCGCGCTGATGGCCGGCTCGCTCCTGTTCCGCCGAGACTGAGATGGACTCGCTCGCGTCCCCCGGAGCCGTCTCGTTCGATCTGTTCGGGACGCTCGTCGCGGTCGATCGACCGGCCGATCCGGCGGCGGCAGTAGCCGACGCGCTCGATGCCAGAGGTATCGACGTCCCTGAAGAGTGGGAAAGTATCTACGCCGAACCCCACCAGGAGATCGAACCGGGACGCGAGTACTCCCTGGTCGAGCACGTTTCGGCGGTGCTCCGAGACCGAACCGACAGCGACTTTTCGACTGCCGAGGTCCACGCAGCCGTTCTCCACGCGTTCGACTCGGCTGTGCGGACTCGCGAGGGGGCCGTCAATGCCACCGATGCGGCGGCGGCCAGCGGCCCGATCGGAATCTGTTCGAACTGCGCCGTTCCGGGACTGGTCGAGCGGACGCTATCACGTTCGGCACTCGATCCGGATCGGTTCGAGGCGGTCGTCACGAGCGTCGACTGCGGGTGGCGTAAACCCCATCCGAAATCGTTCGAGGCGATTGCCGACGCTATCGGCACTACGTCCCCGGAGATGGTCCACATCGGCGACGACCCTGACACCGACGGGGGAGCGTCGAATCCGGTTCTCCTGTCGGACCGGTCACTGGCTGATCTGGCGGGAACCTGGAGGCGAGACTGATGGGAGCCGTCGCCTTGCTTTCGATCGGGATCGCCGCGACCCTCGACGCGCTCTTCGGCGAGCCGCCCAACCGCGTGCACCCGGTTGCGTACTTCGGTCGCCTCGTTGCGCGAGTCGACCGGCAGTGGTCTCACCCGCGTGCCGTCGGTATCGTCGCGGCTGTCGCGCTGCCCGTGATCCCGGGCGCGGTCGCCTGGGGTTTTGTCGATCTGGCCCACCGCTGGGGCTGGCTCACCGGTGTACTCGCAGCCGGACTCGTACTCTACTGGACAACCAGCCTGCGGATGCTCGTCACGACCGCGCGCTCGGTGATCGAGGACAGTGTGACCGATCTCGGGCACGCTCGAGAGACGGTTCCAGCACTGGTGGGTCGCGATCCGGACGCCCTCTCTCCGGATCAACTCCGGAGCGCCGCCGTCGAGAGCGCGGCCGAGAACCTCGCCGATGGCCTTCTCGCGCCGCTTCTGGCGTTCGCCCTCGGTACACAACTCTCGCTGGCCCTCGGGGCAGTGGCTGCCGCCTGGGTGAAAAGCGTCAACACGCTGGACTCGATGCTGGGCTACCGATCGAAACCCGTCGGCTGGGCCAGTGCCAAGTTTGACGATCTCGTGATGTTCGTTCCATCGCGGGCGGCCGCCATCGCGATCGCCTTGGCTGCTCGGCGACCCACGGCGTTACTCACCGCACGACGGTGGGCGCGTACCCCGCCCTCGCCGAACTCGGGGTGGCCGATGGCGACGTTGGCGACTGCCCTCGACGTTCGGCTGGTCAAGCCGGGTGTCTACGACCTCAACCCAGACGGGGCGCTGCCGGACGTCGCGGTCGGACGACGGGGCGTCAGGCTCGTTGCTGGTGCAGGGATCCTATCGAACCTCGCCTGTGGGGTGATCGCGTGGTATTGACCGCAGCACGCAGAGCGGTCGGAGTACTGAATGCGCTCCGGGGCGGGCTGGGCTTTCTCTCTCGACTGCCGGTCGGCCACGACGAGAAATCCTGGAGCGCGTTTCGACGCCAGCCTGCGGCGTTCCCGCTGGTGGGATACATGATCGGTGTCTTGCTGGCTGCTCCACTTTTCGTTCTCAGGCCGGGTACGACAGCAGTGGCTGCATTTCTCGTGTGGGTCTACCTGTTGACGGGCGTCAGCCACGCCGACGCGGTCACGGACCTCGGGGACGCATTGGCCGTACACGGCGATCCTGAGAAACGACGCTCAGTCATGCGGGACACGGCCGTCGGCGTCGGCGGTGTCCTGGCGCTGGGACTGGTCCTGACCACGCTGGCACTGGCGGCCGTCCAGCTCGCTGAGACGGCCCTCGAAGGCGAGATAGCTGCTGTCTTCGCTATCGTCGTCGCTTCGGAAGTCGGAGCGAAGGCGGCGATGGCGACGGTCGTCTGTCTGGGCGAGGCGACACACGAAGGCCTCGGGTCCGCCTTGACCGCCGAGTCCGGATCGCGGTCGTTGGTCCCCGTACTGATCGCGGTGATCCCTGTCGCCGGACTCACTCTTGTCACGCCTGCTGCACCGGTTTCGACCGTCGCTGCGTTACTGGCTAGTGTCGCCGTCCTCCGGGTCGCCCGCACTACGTTCGGGGGTGTTAGCGGCGACGTCATCGGGGCGACGAACGAGGTTGCGCGCGTCGTCGCACTCCATTCGGGGGTGATGCTATGGACGCTCTCGTGATGTGTGGCGGTCGCGGGACCCGCCTCGGAGCCGACGTTGAGAAACCGCTCCTCGAGATCGACGGCCGGCCGATGATCGACCGCGTCCTTGAGGCGCTCGAAGAACCGGCCGGGACAGTCAACGCAGTCACCTCTCCATATACGCCAGAGACAGCCGCCCACGTGACTGTCCCGACGATCGAGACACCGGGCGAGGGCTACGTTTCCGATCTGCAGCACGCACTGGAACGTGTCGATACCCCGGTCTTGACCGTCGCCGCGGACCTGCCGATATTGACTGCCGATCTCGTCGCGGACGTGCTTGCGGCCCACAACGGGGGGTCGCTGACCGTCTACGTGCCGGCGTTTTTGAAGCGAGAACTGGGTGTGAGCGCGGACACGACCGTCGAGATCGACGGGCGGGAACTGTCACCCACGGGCGTGAACGTCGTCGGTGAGGGGGCAGATCGGCACTTGATCCGGGATGAACCCCGGCTCGCGGTCAATGTCAATCGCCCCGACGACGCCGAGATCGCGGAGGGGTGGGTATGATGGTCCTGGTCGTCGGGACGACCGAGACGGCGGCGATCGACGGGATCAGCGCAGCGGGCGCGGATCCGGAGGCGATGCGGTACACGCCTGCCGCGGACGCCGAACTGCTCGCCTACGGCGACGTCGTCGAGACGCCCGCCGTGCCAGTCAGTCCTAGCGGCTGTCCCACGCCCGCGCTGGTCGCCCGTGCTGTCCGCGAGGTAGTAGGGTTCGATCTGATCACCCTCGATTCAGGCCTGGTCGCCGAGACGGGGGCACCGACCGTCTCCATCGGGGACGCTGCCGGGAACGACATCCGCGAGTTGACGGCCGTTCCCGACGCCGGAACGCTGTGGGACCGTGCCGAGCAGTACGGTCGACAACTCCCGGTCGATCGACTCGTTCTGGCCGAGAGTATCCCCGGCGGCACGACGACGGCCCTGGCCGTCAGCGAGGCGCTGGGAGTGGATCTGTCGGTCTCCTCGTCACTTCCGGACAACCCGCTCGAACGCAAACGCGAGGTCGTCGCGGACGCGCTGGCGGCCAGTGGCGTCGGGGCCGGCGACCTCGCGGGCGAACCGCGACGGACGCTGCAGACGGTTGGCGATCCGGTACTGGCCGCGCTCGCTGGAACCGCGGCCGGAGCGCTGACCGCCGGGACCGACGTCGTGCTGGCCGGGGGCACCCAGCAACTTGCTGTTACGGCGCTGCTGCGTCACGCCGATATCACGGCCCCACTGGAGGTCGCGACGACTCCGTTCGTCGCCGACGACCCAACGGCTACCGTCCGTGAAACCGCCCGGCTGCTCGACGTAGATCTGACGGTGACTAACCCCGGATTCGGTACAGAAAACCACGTCGTCTTCGAACGGTACCGCGCCGGCGAGGCGAAGGAGGGTGCGGGGATGGGTGGCGCGCTCGCGATTGCGGATCGTGAGGACGTTTCGATGGCCACGATCAGAGATCGAATCAGGAGGCTTTACGAGAACTTATGAACAGAAACACGGCACGTGAGATCGGCCCTGTAGCCCACGGAAGTAGCGACGATCCCGAACTACTCGATTTCAGCGCGAACACGAACCCGCGGACACCGCCGGGAGTCGCCGAGGTCTACGAGGACGCTCTCGACGCGGCCCGATCGTATCAGTCCGAACCGCCGACCCAGTATCAGGAAATCGCGTCCGAGTACGTCGGTTGCGACTCTGGCGACGTGATCCCGACGCCCGGGGGGTTGGCCGCGATCCGGCTCGCGACCACCCTCGCCGTCGATCCCGGCGACCGCGCGCTCCTCCCTGCGCCGAGTTTCGGCGAGTACGCCCGCGAGGTGCGTCTCCAGGGCGGAACGCCAGAATTCGTCGCTCCAGGCGAGATTGTCGACGCCGATCCCGAAGGCTACGCACTCGCAGTGGTCTGCAACCCGAACAACCCGACTGGCGAAGCACTCGATCACGACGAACTCGTTGCCTTCGCTCGCCAGTGCCGGGCAGTGGACACCCTTCTGCTGGTCGACGAGGCCTTCCTCGGATACACGGACCGTCCCTCGATGGCCGGGACCGAGGGGGTCGTCGTCGCGCGAGCGTTGACCAAACTGTTTGGTCTGCCGGGGATCCGGGCGGGCTTTGCAGTCGCAACTGGCGAGTTGGGTCAAGCGACGAGAAACGCCCGTCGTCCCTGGAACGTCGGCGCGCCCGCACTGGCGGTCGGCGCCTACTGCATGCGACAGAAGGAGTTCGTCCGGGAGACACGCGAGCTAATCGAGCGCGAGCGAGCCCGCATGTCCGCCACGCTCGACGAGCGGTTCGAGGTGCGCGCCTCGGAGGGCCCCTTTCTCCTTCTTAACCTCGGTGAACGCGACGTGGGAGCGTTTGTCGCTACCGTCCGACGGCGCGGGGTCGCGATCCGGGATGCAATCACCTTCCGCGGCCTGGACTCGCACGTCCGGGTTGCCGTCCGTGAACCCGACGAGAACGACCAGCTACTGGAGGTACTGACCGATGTTTGACGCGACGATCAGGGACGGCGTGCTACAGCTCTGCCGGAACGGTACTCGCTGGCTCTCGACCGGATGGGCTGGCGGTCGATCGGATGGGGCGGCCGCATATAACGTGACTGTCCCGACGGGCTGGAATCGAACGGACATCGATAGCTACGTCGACGAGCGCCTCGAGACGGCCGGCTTCGAGGCCGACGGCTCGGCACTGCTGACTGGCGTCTCCCAGGAGCACGCACGTGGTGCACGCCACGGACCTGTCGTCGCCTACGCCACGGTCGGGCTGTCGAACCCAGCGACGCTGCCGGTCGATCCCGACGGCGTGTCGAGTAGCTACGATAGAGAAATGACTGAGGCGGGTCCGGTAGACATCGACCACCCACCGGTCGGAACGTGTAACCTCGTCGTGGGGACGACCCGCGATCTGGGCGAGGGCTCGCTGGCGAATCTTGTGTCGGTCGCGACCGAGGCCAAGACAGCGACGCTGCTCGATCTCGTGGGGTTCACCGGTACGACCAGTGATGCCGTCGTCGCCGCGTGCGATCCCGCGGGCGAGCCGACCGCCTTTTCGGGGAGCGCGACACCAGTCGGGGACGCCGCCAGAGCCTGTGTCCGGGAGGCGATCACTGCCAGCTTTCGTTCGCGATACGCCGATGAAGCGCCACCCCAGAACGTTTCGGACGCCGATCACGGCGTCGTCACGGCCACGACTGCGGAGGTTTTCGATCCATGACTGAAGACATCCGACCCACGACCGAGGACACGTCCGACGAACACCGAGCACAGACGCCTGGTCAGGGAGACACCCCCTCAGCCGAACCGATCGAACCGGCCGCACCCGAGGCATTCGGACTCGTCCAGGCCTGGTACGGCAGCGGTAAGGGAAAGACGACCGCTGCGCTCGGGATGGCGTTTCGGGCCGCGGGCCACGGCTTCCGGGTCCATCTTTTGCAGTTCATGAAGGGCGGGGCAGACAGCGTTGAGGCCACTCGCGGCGAGTACAACGCGATCGCCCAGCTACCGGGGATTTCCTACGAAAACACGGGCCACTATGGCTGGCACGGCCTGCTGGACGGGTCGGCGGACGACGAACACGCTGCCAGAGCGCAGGCAGCCTTCGAGCGTGCGGAGACGCTCGTCGACGCGGCCGCCAAAGCCGATCTCACGACCTCTCTCGATCTCGACGGTGATCCCGAGGCTGGCGTCCACATGCTCGTACTCGACGAAGTGCTCTATGCGGTCAACCGTGGACTCGTCGACCCTGCCGATCTCGTCACACTGACCGAGGCGAAACCGGACGACCTGGAACTCGTCCTCACTGGCGGCCACGAGCGCCCGGACTACCTGGAGGACCACGCCGAGCTGCTGAGCCGCGTCGAAGCTGATCTCCACCCCTTCGAGGACGGCCAACGCGCCCGTCGGGGCACCGAGTTCTGATGACCGAGACGCTGTTGGTCGCCGGGACAGCGAGCCACGTCGGGAAGAGTACTATCGTTGCAGGACTCTGCCGACGACTCGTCCGAGCAGGCGTCTCGGTCGCGCCGTTCAAGGCCCAGACGATGAGCAACAACGCCCACGCCGCCGTCTGTGCCGACGACGACGCGGCCTATGGGGAGATCGGTGTCGCTCAGTACGTCCAGGCACAAGCGTCGGGCGTCGTGCCAACGACCGATCACAACCCGGTCTTGCTCAAACCTCGCGGGGACGCCGAGAGCCAGGTGCTGGTCGACGGCCAGCCCATCGGCCACTACGAGGCCGGGGAGTACTACGAACGTCACTGGCAACGGGCGCGAGCGGCGGCCGTCGACGCCTACGAGCGGCTGGCGGCCGACCACGAGGTCATCGTCGCTGAGGGCGCGGGATCGATCGCGGAGATCAACCTCCAGCACCGCGATCTGGCCAACGTCGAGACCGCTCGTTTCGCGGACGCTTCGGTCCTGTTGGTGGGGGACATCGAACGCGGCGGGGTCTTCGCCAGCCTCTACGGCACGCTCGAACTGATGCCCGAGGACGTTCGCGAGCGCGTCGCCGGAGTCCTGATCAACAAGTTCCGCGGTGATCGATCGCTGCTGGCGGGAGGGATCGACGAACTCGAAGCCCGGACTGGCGTTCCGGTGGTCGGCGTCCTGCCGTACGAGGACCCGGAGCTGCCCGAGGAAGACAGCCTTTCCTTGCCCGCTCGCGGCAAATCCGCGGTTCTTGGGGCTGACGACGACGTGGCCGAGGGCCGAACGGTCACGGTCGTCGTGCCGCGACTGCCGCGGCTTTCGAACGCGACGGATCTCGATCCACTGGCTCGGGAACCAGGTGTCAGAGTCGCCGTCAGATCGCCGGACACTTCCCTCGATGGCGCAGATACAGTCGTCATTCCGGGGACGAAAAACACCGTGGATGATCTGCTCGCACTCCGCGAGGCGGGGTTCGGGGCGCGGCTTCGGGCCTATGACGGACCGATCGTCGGGATCTGTGGCGGCTACCAGATCCTCGGGCGGTTGCTTCGCGGGGCTGACCACGAGGGAACGGGGAAACGCGACCGCCTCGACGGGTTCGGACTGTTGCCCGTCGTGACTCGCTTTGATGGGAACAAGACCATCCGACAGGTTTCTCGGGCGGTCGAAGGAGCCGGGCCGATCGACGGCGCGAGCGGGACCGCGAACGGCTACGAGATCCACGCCGGCGAGACCCGCATCGAGCGGTCGCTACCGGCCCCGATCGGGCCAGACAGCGCCGCGACCGGGCAGGTTCTCGGCACCTACCTTCACGGGCTGTTCCACACGGAATTTGTCCGCGAGGCGTTCGTCGAGACGGTCTTCGAATACGCCGGTCGAGAACGGCCGGCTGGCGGTTCTGAACCACCGTCGCCGTTCGACCGCGCAGCCGAACTGACTGGAGATATCGATCTCGGAGACGTGGTCGGTTTCGACGGCCTCAGGTGAGGGCAAGCTACATCCGTCGTGCCGCAAGCGGAGCGAAGCCCTGCGACCAGCCGAGCAGACATAGGGACGACATAGCTGTCCCTTGATAGTGATCGCTGTAACGATTTATAGTGACCGCTGTAACGATTTACCGGTGCGCCCGCACGCTGTCGTGCGGTCGACCCAGAACAGACTTACAGCGGTCACTATTACTGGTACGACCGCGCCACATCGTTCGGTCGCTCCGGAACAGACTTACAGCGATCACTATGAAGAGAGTCAGATAGCCCCACCCATGATTATTGTGATGGCCAGTATGGGGGAATATTATGTTTGATGGGAGAATTCGGCCGTCCACGCACGTCACACTAGTGAACTACCCTACCCTACTCGCTCACGGCTGACGCCGCTCGCTCCTTGAGGGTAGGGCTTCCTGCTTCAACGACGCGCTTTGCAGATACAGGCGTATCCACAGGGAGCGCAGTCTCTACAGGCGTTGATTCGGAGTATCCCACTCCTACGTCTTCAAGACCGCGAGAAAGAATGTTCCACGCCGCGTTCGCGTCCCTGTCCGCCTCAAATCCGCAGGCGGGACAGGAGTGTTCACGGACCCACAATGGCTTGTCCGTCGAGACGCCGCAGGACGCACACTCCTTGGTCGTCCCTCTCGGGTTGACTGCCACGAAGTGCGTCCCCTCGCGTTCACACTTGTATGTGAGCAACGAGAGGAACGTCCGCCACGCGGCGGACGCCGTGTTGCGGCTGTTCGACGGCGACTCTATCATCCCCTTCACATTCAGGTCTTCAACCGCCACGAGATCGTACTCCCGAGCGTAGTACGCCGAGAGCTTGTGCAAGAAGTCGCGGCGCTTCCGTCGGAGATTAGCGTGACACTCTGCGACTCGTCGCCGTTGTGTCTCGTAGTTGTTCGACCCGTGTTGCTTCCGCGAGAGTTTCCGTTGCTCGCGTTCCAAGCGTTCACGCTCGTTGGAGAGGTCGAGTGACTCGACCGCCGTGCCGTCGGTGTCGTGGGCGTACGTGAGAATCCCCACGTCGATACCGACGCACTTCGTTGGATTCTCGGGCGGCTCAGGAGGTTCACGGTCCATTTCGACGCCGAACGTGACGAACCACTCGCCCGTCGGTTCCTTCTTGACCGTGACCTGCTTGAGCGTGGCGTCGTCGGGGATGGGTCGGTGGAGACGAATCGGTATGTCCGCGAGTTTCGAGAGTGACAGCACGGTCTGACCGCCCTTCTTGTCGAGCTTGAAGCCAGACTGACTGTACGTGAAACTGCGGAACTCCCGTGGCGGCTTCCACTTGAGTTGACCGACGCCGTAGCCGTTCTCCTTGAGTTTGGAGAGTCCTTTGAGGTTGTCGAACAGACGTTCCACGACTGTTTGGAGAACCTTCGAGTACACGTCTGAGAGGCCGTCCCACCACTTCTTGAGGTCGGGGAGTTCCGACCGTAGGGTGGTCATGGACGGCAGTTCTCCGTGTTCGTCTTGGTACTCGTTGAGGCGGTAGAGCGTGTGATTGTACAGCTGCCTACAAATATCCCGGTGGCGGTCCAACTCCTCGCGGTGGGTGTCGGACGGCTTGATAGTGATTACTGTAACGATTTACCGGTGCGACCGCACGACTCCGTGCGGTCGACCCGGAACAGACTTACAGTAATCACTATGAGGCGGTATTTGTAGGCGTAGTACATGGCGCTACCCGCGTTGGTCCTCGAGGTACTGTTTCAGCACATCCAACGACACTTGCCCCGTCGAGATGAGGCAGTACGAGTCGTTCCAGAACGAGTCGCCCCACAGTTCGGTCTTCAGTTCATCCGCGTACTCGTTGCGGATACGGCGGGCGGTTGCGCCCTTGACCGTGTTGATGAACTTCACGAGGTCCGTGGTGGGTTTCGCTCGGAACAGGATGTGTACGTGGTCGTCCTCGCCGTCGAGGTTCGTCAGTTCGACACCGTAGTTGTCCGTGAACCCGCTGATGACCTCGTGTATGAATTGGGTTCGCTCCTCGGTTAGCACTCCGCGCCGATACTTTGTGGTGAGTATCAGGTGGTACTGCAGGGAATACGTCGAGTGCGCACCCGAGTCGAGGTTGTACTCCATTGGGTTCAGCCAATATTATGCTACCCTACTGCAAAAACGTTGTGACTGCGTGGGCCTGTGAGCGTGTCACCGAATTGTGTATGAGAATTGTGCGGCGTTGACGAGACGCGGAGCGTCTCGTTCGCACACCAGAACGCGAAGCGTTCTGGGGACGCTGTATCCCCTCCCTGCTCGCGCCTTCCCTTTGGTCGGC
>JAZKRQ010000017.1:0-27242 GCA_036628575.1 Halapricum sp. | reverse complement strand
TTGTGTTGTCGGGTCAGTTTTCCCGCCCGGAACCCGACGGTGGGCGGTAGCAAGCTTATGAAACGAATCCGTCGTGGGAAGTAGTGTAGCAGGGCCTAACGGCCCCGTCGTCGTCGGATGCCGTCGACACCCGACTGCTCGTTGGACGGGGTCCAACCCTGTCGTCGGATCTCGAAGAAAGAGACAGACTGACCGCTGACGACCTCGCGTGCGCCAGCCAGGGCAGCCTGCGTCATGTACCCGTTGCTATTCCCAGAGCGGTACTAATAACTTCCGAGACGAGGTTGCCTGTGCGATTCGTTCTCGCACGGCAGAAAATGAGGTGCGATTACCGATTCGACGTTCGGTTGTCCCGCTCGTTGGGGCCGTGGTCAGTCGACGGTCCGTGATCGTCGGATGGGCCCGGATCGGCGGGCGGGCCACCGCTACCGGGGCCGGTGGTCCAGTTCCCTGGGACGCCAGCCGGCGGTCCGCCACGCGGTGTGTCCGGCATTCCCATGCCGACGTCGGGACCGGCGATACCGCGGGCGATCTCGGCCATCTCGCCGCCGCGCATCTCACCGGCTTGCGAACGAAGCTGCTCGATCGCGGAGACGTTCACGCCGGCGCGGTCACGAGCTTGCTCGGGTAGGGCGACAGCGACGGTGTGGCTCCGGTTGAGCTGGCGTTCGACCTGCTGGATGCGGGCGGCAAGTGCGGTCGTCTTGGCCTCGTACGTGCTCTGATCGAGGCTGTCGTTCTCGTAGGCTATCCGGAGCTGCTCACGTTGCTGTTCGAGGTTTTGGAGGCGGTTTTCCAGCCCCGGCATACGTTCGGCCACGACGGCCGCCTTGCTCTCGTTGCTATCGGCGGCGGCGATCGCCTGGCCGAAGGCGCGGCCCTCGACAGCGCCGTCGACCTCCGCCTGGCCGACGGAGACGACGCCGGCGAACTGTGCGCCTGGCTGTACCGACTCGTTCGTCGCGGTCTGTTGAGCGGTCTGTCCGGGTAGTGACAGTGCCGCCGCCGGCGTCACGAACAACGCCGCGACGACCACCACTAGGACCGCCTGGGACGGGGTTTCCATTGTACTTCCTACTCGGTCCCCTATCTACCTATAAACTCCACATCCTCAGCACGGATTAAGCGGGATTAAGTGGGCTTCGATACGACTGCAGTCGGTGGGTTTGTCATATTTCGAGGCGTGAAACGACGATGGTTTTATAACTCACTTTCGTCGGGATCGACGAGGACGTTCTCCCGGCCCAGCCGGAAGACGTCGATCTCGTCGTCCTCGCGCAGGGTCTTGACGACCTGGCTGGTCTTGGCGTCGGTCCAGTCGAACTCGGACGCGACCTCCTGTTGCTTGACGCGGCCGCCCCGTTCGTCGAGTAGCCGCAGGACGCGTTCCTCGTTGCTCAGCAGTTCCTCATCGGGTTCCGGCTCGGCGGCGGCTCCGGTGGGTTCGGCGACTGGTTGTCCAGTAGTGTCATCCTCGGCACTTTCGGAACGCCTGCGTCGCCTCCAGGCCCCGGCCGCGATCCCGATTACGAGGCCGGCAGCCACGACGACTGCGAGCGTTGGGAACGACGACGCGGGGCTCGCGACGACCTGCGGGCCATCGGAGCCAAACTCGATCGGACCCTGCCAGACCACGGTTCGATCGCGGCGGTCGTCGGGCTCGGGTGAGACGGAGTCGGCGTCGTAGCCGTCGGGCCAGGACATCGACAGTCGAGCGTTCTCTTCGAGGAAGAATCCGGCGAGAGCGTCACCGGCGCGGATCGTATCACCGTCGACGGCCGCGAAGTTCGTCCACTGGAAGCGGTACGTGACGGTTCCGTATCCCTGAACGCTCTCGATATCCGTCGAGACCGAGAGGTTTTCGATGGTCATCGATCGACCGGTGGCGTTCTCGGCGGTGCCCGCGGTCCGCTCCATGCGGTCGCGGAACGACGAGAGGTACGTCGAGGTGTTCGCCTCGATGTCCGCCTGCAGCTGTTCGAAGGCGGCCGTTTCGTTTTCGGTCGCCAGTTCGACCCGGTAGGAGACTTCCCACGTCGCCGAACCGTCCTCGTGAAGTTCGAGATCGAGGACGACGCGATCTGCGTCGATATCGGTCTGGGCGAACGTCTCCGCTCCGAGAGCAGAGTCCTCGGCGGCATAGCCGCCGCTAACCCCAGATAGCAGGATCGCGACGACGAGCACTGCGCGGAGGGCGTGACTAGTCATCGACTGAACGTACGACCGCCCCTGTCAAATGGATAGTGGCCGTGGTATGCGGAACGAACACAGGCCACAACACCTTTGAATCTACCCGGCAGACTGGTACGTATGGCCCTCGATGTGGAAGACCTCCTGAAAATCATCCTCCTGCTGGTACTGGTGTGGATTGTCCTGGAGATTGTCGGGACGTTCCTCGGGATCCTGGGCTGGCTCCTGGGACCGTTCCGGCCGTTTCTGGGACTGATTATCGCCGTTCTGATCGTCCTCTGGTTGCTCGACCGGTTGTAATCGCGGCGCTTATTCGCCGCCAGCGGTTATCCGGCGATGTGTACAGCCTGAACGTCCCGCCGCCGTCGCCGGTCACGCGTTTAGCCGGCCGGCTGTCGCGCGATCTGCCGCGCGCTCGTCCCCGCCCACAGGGTGAGCACACGCTCGTCTGCAAGCGCCTTGGCGACGGTGATCCCTCTCGCATCGCCTCGCGGGTCCGCGATGAACTGACCGACATCGGTCCGTTCGAACTCCGGGTGACTGATATCGACTTCTTCGAGACCGCCGTGACCGGCTCCACACCCGTGGCGTATCTCCGCGTCGAGAGCCCGGAACTCCGGCGGTTACACGACCGCCTCTGTCAGGTCTTCGACCCGGTCGAGGGAATCGAGGGCGACGGCTACAACCCCCACGTGACGATCGCCCGCGGCGGCGACATGGCCGGAGCGCGCCGTCTCGCTGATCGGGAGATCGATCCGATCCGCTGGACCGCCGAGGAACTGTGCGTCTGGGACAGTCACCGAAGTCTGCCAGTCCGGACGTTCTCGCTGCCGCTGTGTTGACCTCCTCCTCCGCGTGAACGCGGAGGAATCCCGCCACGGGATATCAGGCCGAGCGAAGCGGCCTGTTGGTTTCAAGACGCATACGTTCCACACGTCTCTTGCTGGGTTTCAGCATCGGCGTGGCTGTCTTGTGGCCCGGTCAAAGAGGCCCCATCCGTAGCCGAGTCATCGTCACCGGCCTTCTGCCGGGAAGTCCGGTCGCTTCGGCGGTGACTCTCTCCACTACGGTAGCGGTCTGCAATGTTTATCGCCCCGTTCACATCGGCTTGGTACTCACCGACCCAGCAGTCGTGGTTCGAGCATTGGAACGTCGCCTGTCGTGGCCGGTAGCCGTGTTCACCGCAAGCGTGGCACGCCTTCGACGTGTTCCGGGGATTCACCGTCTCGACGGGAATCCCCTTCTCGGCGGCTTTGTAGCGAATCTGTGCGTGGAGCTTCGCAAAGCCCCATCCGTGCAACCGCCGGTTCATGTACTCGCCGTAGTCCATGTTCTCGCGGATGTACGTCAGGTCTTCCAGCACCAACACTGGATTCTCGACAGACTCGGCGTACTCCACGACCTCGCGGGTCACACGGTGGAACACGTCGTCAATCTGGTCCCACAGTGCGTCACCGTAAGACTCTGCGATTCGCTCACTGCCGCGCTTCTGAAGGCGTCTCTTGGCGGTGAAGTAGGTTTTGCGGAGCCGACGAACGGCTTTGCCGTCGTCGGCCCACAGGCGGGGGCGAACCGGAGAACCAGAGCCGTCGCGGTGACACACCGTGACGAGACTCGCTTCTCCAATGTCCACGCCTATCGGCGTCCGCTCGTCGGCGGACGCCTCAGATTGGTCCTCCACGTCGCGGGTAACGGTGACGTGGAGATACCACGTCCCGTCCCGCTCGAACAGCCGACTTTCACCCATCTCGGCGTCGTCTGCGTACAACGCTTCGAGCCACTCCCGCTGTTCGGGATTGGCGCGTGCCGGAATCCAGAGGTGGTAGTCCTCGTGGTGCGGGATTTTGACGTACCACTCGACAGCGTTCTGTGGCTGGTGGTCGAGTTGCAGTCCCTCGTTGGTGAACCGCACCGGGTGGTCGTCGTGGAGCTCGTTGGCGTCGTAGCTGTTGTGCAGTTGTGGGACGTACTTCTTGAGAGCGTTTTTCGCGTAGCCGCTCAGGTCGTACTCGACAACCACGTCGTTGGCCGCTGACTGTGTGTCACAGCCAGCGGCGAAGGCGGCCTGAAGCGCCTGCTGGTAAGCGTCCCGTGTCTCACGAAGCTTCTGACGCTTGTGGACGTTCGGGTCCACAAGCTTCAGTTCGAGCGTTTTCGTGAGTTCGGTCACGCTTCGGCCTCCTTGTGTCGGTCGATGTAGGTTTCGACGGTTTCGCTGGAGACGTGCCCGGCTGTTCCGGCGTAGTAGCCGCGTGCCCACCGGATTTTCTCGCCGTCGTGGTCGGCGTGGCGGTGGTTGTATTTCCGTGAGGAAATGCCCTTGAACCAGTTGGCGAGTAGTGACGGACTGTGTTTGGGCGGGCTACTGACGAATAGGTGAACGTGGTCGGGCTGAACAGTCACGTTGTGAATGTCCAAGCCCTTCTCGTCGGCAATTTCGTGGAGGATGGATTCCACACGGTCGGCAACCTCGCCTGTCAGTACCGCGTTGCGGTATTGAGCGGACCTCTGGTCCGCGAGGTCAGCGGAATCTTCGATTCCGCTAGACTTCGGGAGCCACACTATGTGGTAGTTGAGGTTGTAGGTTGCGTGTCGTGTGGTCTTCATCCGTGCTACACACTATGGTCCAATCATGGCAAATATCTTGCGGAAACAGTGGGAAATCCGGCACTGGAATAGAACGGTAGACTGTCACACTATGCTGTCCGCTTAACCCCCGCCTGTTCGCTCCTCGGTTCCGACAGGGTGTCGGAACACTCGTCACTCACGGGAAGGCGGGGGTATGCGCTCGTATCTCTATCAGGGCCGGTCGGGGCCGCGCTGAGACGTCTTTCCTCTGCCGAACCGACCGCTTCCGGACGGTTGGCCGGGATCGCCGCTCTCTTTGATGATGTTCAGCGCCGTCATCAGGTCCGAACGGGTGAGCAACCCGCGGAACTCCCCGTCCTCGTAGACCAGCAGCCGACCGACGTTGTTCGACTGGAGTTTTTCCATCGCTTCCATCGCGTCGGCTTCGGGTTCGATCGTGTACAGATCGGTCGTCATCACCTCCTTGACACGATAGGCCTCCCGTTCGATCTCCCGGACTGCGCGGGCGTCTTCCAGGGTGACCAGTCCGACGATTTCGCCGTTTCGCTCGACCGGGTAACCGGTGTGACGCTCGCGGAACATCTGTTCGATCAGCTCCGCGACGCTCGCCTCGGCGTCGACGGTCTGGATGCGATCGGCCGGCGTCATGAAGTCCCGGACCTGGAACCCCTCGAAGGCAGCCCGCATCATTGTCTGCTGGGCCTCGCCTGCCGCCCCGAGGTAGATGAAGAAGGCGATCGCAACCATGAATAGCCCGCCTGGGCCGAACAGACCGAACAGGCCGAGCAGGATCGCGAACACTTTCCCGACCTCGGCGGCCAGCTTCGTCGCCCGGGCGTATCCCCGGCGGCGGGCCAGCAGCGCACGCAATACGCGTCCGCCGTCCATCGGAAAGCCCGGCAACATGTTGAAGATCGCCAGCGCGACGTTCATGAGCGCGAGGTATCCCAGCAGGAACTTGAGCGCCGATATCGCGACGCCGTCGCTCGCGGGTATCGCGAGGAACGCCCCATAGGAGAGCACGCCCAGCGCGACGCTAACGATCGGGCCTGCCAGCGCGATTAACAGCTCGTGTTTCCAGTCCTCGGGCATCTCGTCGAGCTGGGCGATCCCGCCGAACAGCCACAGCGTGATCGAGGAGATCGGATAGCCGTACCGGATCGCGACCAGCGAGTGGCCCAGCTCGTGCAGGACGACCCCGACGAAAAGTCCCGTGGCCGCAGCCAGGCCGAGACCCCACCGGAGCGCCCCTTCCTCGAGCGGTCCGACCGGCAACCCCGCGCTCCAGATGTCGTTGAGTAGTGTGACGGTCTGGCCGATCTGTGCGCCGATAATCCAGGCGAACAGCGGCAACACCAGCAGAAACGTGAGGTCGAGCTGAATCGGGATGCCGAACGCACTGCCGATCCGGAAACGTGGCATGCCTCTACGTAGTCGCGGTAGGCCCTTAAGACCGTGTGCCGGTGGCGGAATCCGTCCGTTTCGTCGTCGTTTCGTCGTCGTGACCGAACTGGAGATCTATCCTCTCTCGTCGCCGACTCGATACCCTCATTGGGGCGAACGGCACTATCGAGCGGAGCCGATCAAAACGGTGAATCCGGGGGCTGAGAATCCCGTTCGGAATCATTCCCTGCATCCGCGCTTTCGACGGCGACACCCATCGACTGGAGTTGCATCCGGCCTTCGTCGGTGGCCATCTCCGGCGACCACGGCGGATGCCAAACCAGTTCGACGTCGGCCGTTTCGACACCCTCGACCGCTTCGATGGCGTTCTCCGCCTGGGCGACCATCTGACCGGCGATCGGACAGGTCGGGCTCGTTAGCGTCATCTCGACCTCGACGGCGCGGCCCTGTATCTCGATGTCGTAGATGAGGCCGAGGTCGTAGACGTTGACTGGAATCTCCGGATCGTGTACCCCCCGAAGCGCGTCGACGACGGCTTCCTCTTCGACCATACTCTACCTTCGGCTTCGAGCTATTTTAGTCTTGCACCGGAAGGACAATATCAATCGAGGCATCTCGGGTCACGAGCGTCCGCTGTCATAGTGATTACTGTAAGTCTGTTCCGGGTCGACCGCACGACGCCGTGCGGTCGCACCGGTAAATCGTTACAGTAATCACTATCAGGCCACCGACTGCAGCCACGCTCGGGTCATCGCACTGCCCGGATCAACGCCACCAACTCGTCGCGATAGGCGTTCGGATCCGTACCGGGGCTGTCGTCGAGAGGGTCAAGCAGGGCATCTAGGCCCCGAATCGGGTAGACACCACCGGCGATTCGGAAGGTTCCGCCGGTCGACCAGACCGCGATCCACCCCTCGACGTCGAGTACGTCAGTTGGAGCGTTCTCGAACGGATAGTTCGCGGTGACCTTCACGAGGCTCGCGCGGTCCCCCGAATCAGTGCGGACGCGCTGGCTCCGGCCGCGGTCGACGTCCTCGAACCCTCGGGCCCGCATATCGTTCTCGAACGATCGTCTCGCCTCGCTGACGACCGTCGGTCGCATCGACGCTGGCCCGATACCGGGTGCTAGCGGCGGGCGAAAAGAGAGCGCTGTCGCGAAGAAAAACCGCCAGAATCCACCGCCCTCCCCGGTGTCGATCATCCGGCTCCCGCTGCTGTTGGCTTCCGTATCGAGCAGGTCGCCAAATCCCGCTTCCTCGAGAGCCGTCCGGAGCCGTTCGTCGTCGTAGAGAACCGTGTGGCCGATCACCGACGCCGTCGGCGTCCGGAAGACCGTCGACTCCGTGCGGAGACGCTCTTCCCAGCCACCGTCTTCGAGCTTCGATCCGGGGACCTCGGGATATCGATCGGACATCGGCCGTGATACGTGCTACACCCGGTTCGTCGTTTCGGTGCTGTGGATACTATCACACACCACCGCAGCCCAACCACCAGGGGGTTGGCATGTCACTCACGGACTCCCTCTTCGGTGGCTGCAACTGGGGAGTCGGGCCGAAGGTGCGTCAGCAAACCCGCAAGTTCACAGCCGGGGCGATAATGCGGGCAGGATCCCCCACGGAGGGATCTTCGCCCTTTAGCGCGGAGAGGAGGTCAAACCACCTCGGACAACAGTTGGCTGGATGCCGGTCAATTAGAGGGACGGGACCGCGAGGTATCCAGCCAGGCCCTGACTGGGACAGCGACACCGACCACGACCGAACTCACGACGAGTCGTTCGAAGGTGACCGCCGATCGCAGCCCGAAGACGTCAGCATACCGAATCACCAGCAACAGAGCGACTGCGTAGCCGAATCCGGCGGCCCCGTCCGCGACGCTTCGGACAATAAAACTCGCGCCTTCGTAGTGCCAGCCGACGAGCAGCCCGACGGCGCTCCCTGCGAGGAGCCCAACTGGCAGGCCGATGATCGCGGAGAACTCGTACGGTAACGCCTCGATGACGAGGACCGCGACGAGAAGTCCGGTCGAGAGTCCCGCGCCGGGCGCGACGACGGCGGCTCGGCTGGTCATCGCGTCACTGACTCGTCCGTGCCGAGCAGATACCCGCCGAAGGCGACCAGCCAGATCATGACGGGGTAGACGATCATCCGCTCGGTGCCGCCGTGGCCGATCGGGCCGAAGGCGGCCGTGGTCCCGGCGTCGCCGACTGCCATGAGAACTAGAAAGACCAGACCGATCGCGCCGGCGAGAATGGAGAGTGCCCGCATCGGGCCGCCGAGCCAGGTCGCCGCCCCGATCGCCTGGAGGTTGAAGAACAGGAACGCGACGAGCGCGAACAGTCCGTGGGCGTCGCTGACGTCCAGCGGGACGAGTCCGGTCCCGACTGCACCGACGCCGGCCAGCACGAACAGCGACAGGAGCCACTGCTTGCCGTGTGCTCGATAAAAGTACACGCCCCCGAGGACGTTGAGCACGCCGACGAGGACGAGCGAGCCGTTGAACAGCAACGCTGTCTCCGGGAACACGCCCAGATCGCTGATCGCGCCGGCACCGAAGTCGTAGTCGGGTGCCATCGCCGCCGCCAGCATGATCGCAGTCATGAACTGGGCCGAGAGCACGAGGAAGAACGTACCGGCGAGTCGGCGGGGTGTGGTCAGCGATTCTCGTACCGGGGCTGTGTCAGTAAGTATCTCATTCATTGAAATTCACGAACATCTAGGGGTGCGGAGAGATAATAGCTGTATACGGTGGTTCTCGAACCATGAGAGTGGTTCGGCAACCGTTTCTGTAAGAACACGCACCTACCTGAAGAACACGAGGTAGGCGACGGCGACGTTGATCACCACACCGAGGATTCCCTTCTCGACGAGCAGGTCCGGCCGACCGTCCCACATCGCGATGAGGACGGCCGTCGAGAGGACCGCCGCGGCCACCAGCGCGGTCGCGGCCCAGTCAGTCTGGAGGTAGTAGCCAATCCCGCCAGCGACGAACCCGAGCGCGACGGCGACGTACAGCAGACTCGCCAGCGACATGATGGTCCCTTCGGGCAGGATCGACGACAGCAACCAGGAGTGGCCGTTCCAGCCCATCTGGTCTTCGACCTCGACCCAACCGTTGCTCAGGACGACGTACCACATGTGGACTAGCCCGTGCAGCGCGAGAAAGCCCCCGGCGGCGAGTCTAAGCATGCGCTCGCTCCCGGCCGGAAGGGACGGCTGTCGCACGTTCGGCAGCGATACTGCAGACTGACGAGAATACTCGCATCATTAGATTCACCGGCAGAATTGACGGCTGGAGAGAGGATAAACGAGTAGGCTAGTTCTCGGCGATGGAGAATCGATCGGGCGAATGAGGGGGGATGATCAATCCGCCAGCCGGCCGCTGGACGATTCGGGTCGCCCCCCGGCTCGTTCCGGGCCTACGTCGCTGCCGCGAACGTAGTCGACCAGCAGGAACAGCGTCGCAACGGTGAGGACGCTGAACATCCCGACCATGGGGACGTTGCCGAGGGCGGCGTAGTAGCCGGCACTGTTGATCACCGTGTACAGCAACAGCCCCAGCGCGACCGGATAGAGCCGGGATCCCCATTCGTATCCACGGAGGATACCCAGTCCGGCAGCGACGAGCGCACTAGCCGTCAGTAGCTCCGCGACGAGATGGTAGCCGATTTCGACGGGGGCTGTGTCCAGTTCGGGAATCCCGCCAGTGAGAGCGAGTCCCGCCCAGAAGACGATCATGAACACTCCGACGAGAAGGATGTAGCCCGCTCGCAGCAGTCGGCCGCGACCGGTCATCGGGCCCTCGCGGAAGCCAGCCGGCTGCGCATCCGGCCGACCGTCGTCTCGCGATACGTAACCGGCACCAGTGTGAGATGGATGGCAGCCAGCGCGACGTTGGCGGGCCACCAGAAACCCAGGGGCGCGATGGCGACGTTAAACGCGGCGCCAGCGAGTAGTCCCGCCCTCGCCACCCGCTCGTTCGAGAGGATGGCGACGGCGACCAGCGCCTCGAAGAGCGCCAGCAGCGGCAGGAGGACCCCCACATTCGGGAGGACCACGCCGGTCCAGAGGTCACGGTACCACTCGAACTGGACGTGGGGGGTGATCTCGGCGTACATGTCGCGGTTCGTCGCCCAGAAAGCCAGATGGGCGAACGCCCCACCGACGTAGACGAGACCGAGTATCGCGCGTACAGATTCGGCTATCCGGGTCGTCGAAATACAGTGCATGAAACGTATACGCAGTTTTAATATTTATATATGTGACATGTATCTCGGGGTCTGAGAATCATACCGACCGCAAGCCTGGTTCTGGTGCGCCGTCGGTTGCTGCCTCCGCGTTACACTTCATTGTCTAGCGCTGACTCGCGAGGTTCTGGCGAGGATTGTCACCACACATAACGTAGTGTTGATATTATCCAGTACTCGATTATATGGACCCTCCCTCGATTCGAGGTCGCGATCTCCGTGTCTGTCATCAGGTACCGGTGTCCCTGTTGCCCAGGTCAACGAAGCGAAGGGGCTGTGCCGAATATCATTCACTATCAATCACTACCTATATTGCTTGTGAATGACTAACAGCACAAGTGGATGCAAACTAGACAAACGGACCGCAAGACGTTGGCGGCCTACGAATCGCACATCGACGAGCAGCAGCACCAGGAGATCCACGCGGTCGCCGAGGAACACGCGGACACCCGGATGGGGCACATCAATTCAACGGCGAGCGGCGGCGGCGTCGCCGAGATCCTCGTTTCGGTGGTCCCGCTGTTGAACGACGTCGGCGTCGACGCGGACTGGCAGGTCATGGACGCCCCCGACGAGTTCTTCGAGGTGACCAAGACCATCCACAACGGCCTTCAGGGTGGCCAGACCGAACTCACTGAGGACATGCGCGAGACGTATCGCTCCGTCACGATCGAGAACGCTGAGGCTCTCGAAGAGCGGTACGACGTCCTCGTGTTGCATGACCCCCAAACACTCGGAATGGCACCGACGCTCGCCGAGCGGTTCCCGGAGACGGCGCTCGTCTGGCGCTGTCACATCGACCTCACGGATGCGACCCCGGCGTATCTCGAGTTCGTCCAGTCGTATCTCGATCCGATCGATCGGGCCATCTTTACGCTCCCGGAGTACGGCGAGGCGATCACGGGTGTCGAGATAGATACCATCTACCCCTCGATCGATCCGTTGACCGAGAAGAACCGGCCGATCGAGGATCTTTCAGGCGACGCTGCGGAGGCAGCCGATCTCGAACGCTTCTCGTTCGATACGGACAGGCCGCTGATCGTGCAGATTTCGCGGTTCGACCCCTGGAAGGACCCGCTGGGTGTGATCGAGGCCTACCGGAACGTCTCGGCGTCGATCCCGGACGCGCAACTCGCGCTCGTCGGCGCGATGCCCGACGACGATCCCGAGGGGATTGAAGTGTACAACGAGGTGGAGGAGGAAGCCGGCGGCGACCCCGACATCCACCTGCTTACGAATCTCCCGGACGCCGGGATCAACGGTCTCCAGTGGGGCGCCGACGTCGTCCTCCAGAAGTCCCTGCGTGAAGGGTTCGCGCTGACTGTCTCGGAGGCACTCTGGAAGGAGACGCCCGTCGTCGGATCGAACGTCGGCGGCATCCCGCTGCAGATCGAGGACGGGAAGAACGGGTACCTCGTCGAACCGGACGACATTGACGCGACTGCCGATCGCGTCATCCAATTGCTGGAAGACGACGAGTTGCGACGCCGGTTAGGCGAAAACGGCCGTGAAACGGTTCGCGAGCAGTTCCTCACTCCGCGGCAGGTACTGGACTATCTCACGCTGCTCTCGGCCGCGGGGGGCGATCGGGTGGAGTGAATCCGCCGTTCGACAGGCGTATCTGATGTCGACGGCAGCGATGGTTCCGATGACTGGACACCCCAAGACGACAACAGCGGCGATACCGGCGAGGCGCCCCACCAGTGGACTTGGGGGGCTGTGTAACACCCGAACCGAGACGGACACAGCCCACGCTGGCATCTCGGCGTCTCCGGCCCTGCCAGAGCCCTCGTCCATGGCCATCCAGGCACGGGTCGTGACCGCCCGGGAGACGAACTGGCCCGGAAGTCCCGCTCAGATCCGTTCGATGCGGCCCTCGACCTCGGGAGAGATGGGCGTCAGCTCCTGGATCCGGTCGATCACCAGCTGAGCGAGGTCCGTCCCGCCGTCGCCGGTCCGCGATGCCGATGCGAGCATAGAGTAGCCGTCGCCACCGTCGGCCATGAACCCGTTCGTTCCGAGGGTGTAGGTCTCGTCTAGGTCGAGTTGGTTGCCACCGATCGTGACGTCGGCCGGAGCGATCCGGTCTCCCGACGAGGCGTCCGGATCCCAGTCGAACGTCATGCCGCTGACCTGCGGGAACCGACCCTCGAGACTTTCGAATTCGCTGACGCCGTTCTCCAGGGCGTCGTGGAGGGTCTGTCCGCTGACTTCGAGCTCGACCGTAACGTTTCCGAACGGGAGAATTTGACGGATGAGGAAGTCGGTGATGTCGCCCGGCGAATAGAGGGTATTCGTCCGGATTCCGCCGCCGTTCTGTATCACGATGTCGGAATCGAGTTCGGCCCTGATGGCGTCGGCCACAAAATTACCCATGTTAGTCTCTCCAGTGCGGAGGTCCTCACTCACGCAGTTGAGCTGGACCGTACTCTCGCCGATCACCGTGCTGTCGACCTGGCTTCGGTAGAAGTCGGCGACCTGTTCGACGGGCTCGTTGGGCTGGATACTCTCCTCGCTGACGTCGTATACGGCGCGGTCGACGCTCTGGACCGTGCCCTCATCGACGTCGAGGGTGACTTCCCCGAGGAAGTCGTACTCGTCACCGACAAAGGAGAGTACGGTACCGTTGATCTCCACTGCCTCGTCGAACTTCTCGGCTGCGTCGTCGCCGACGAGGACGTCGATCCCGTCGACGTTGGGCGCGATCTCGTTACGTGCCCGATCGTTGGAGACGTGTGACAGCACGACGACCACGTCCGCCCCTGCATCGCGCATCTGGGGGACTATCTCGTTGAGCGCGTCGGTCGGGTTCCTGACCACCGCGTCGCCGAGGCTCGTCACTTCCTCCGCCCGCGGGGTCAGGACGCCGGTGATTCCCACCGACACCTCCGCCTCCGCCAGTTCGACGGTATCGAACCGTTTTGCGCCCTCTGCTTTCGCGAATACCTCCCCGGACGGTTCGTCGGTGTTGGCGCTGACCCACTGGAAACCCTCGGTCTCGGAAACACGGGTCCGTAGCACGTCCGGCCCGAAGTCGAAGTCGTGGTTTCCGAAGGTATCGTGCGAGAGGCCGCCGACCTCGAACGGATCGACTATGTGTTTCCCCTCGAACTCCGTCGAGAGCGCCGAGGAGCCGAGGTCGTCGCCGACGCCCAGCCGTAGCGTGCGACCGGACTCTGCGAGTCGGTCCATCAGCCCGAAGTAACTTTCAATGTTCTCGTTGTCGTCCGCCTCCGCAGGACCGAGTCGCCCGCCAACGTGGGTGTCGTGGAGCAACATCACCGTCTCTGCCGTGTCCTCTGGCGTTTCGGTGGGCGTGTCCTCCGGCGTGTCTGTGGGAGTGTCTTCCAGCGTCTCTGTCGGCGTGTCGTCACCGCCATCACCACTGTCGCTGTCACCAGGACAACCGGCAATCGTGGCGGTCGCACCGGTCGCACCGAGATATTTGAGTAGCGAGCGCCGTGATAGTCCATCGTCTGCCATAGCGGGATGCAAGTTGGCTAACTAATATATTTCCGGGAGCCCGAGAATATTGTCGCTAGTTGTCCACGCTCTCGATAACTACGTCAGCAAAAGCTGCGCCTCATACGGTGAATCGCCTCGGGGTCAAACCCCGGGGTATTCGCCTCAACCGCCTGTAAAGACGGGAAATGAGACGAAGACTGTCTTGGATGCTGTGAGGAGAGAACTTGTCGAATTAGCTACCTATCTTTAACAGCGAGAGAGTCCCCCGCCCTTCTCGTGAGTGACGAGTGTTCCGACACTTTGTTGTCGGAACCGAGGAGCGAACAGGGCGGATGTAAATCGCGTACGCTCTGGTAAGGAACCGCCATGTTACAGCCGGTAGGGCCAGCCGACGGTTTCATACTGATTACTGTAAGTCTGTTCCTGGTCGACCGCACGGCGTCGTGCGGTCGCACCGGGGATCGTCACAGTAGTCACTATCAGTCCTCTGACGTTGGCGTCGTCGGCTCGGCCAGCCTTTCGGCGAGGAAATCTGCCATCAGCTGGAAGGCACGGATCTTCTGCTGGATGTCCGTGCTGCCGTGGCCCTCCTCGCCAAGTTCCTCGTACTCGAAGTCCTCGCCGGCCGTGTACCCGGCGTTTTCGAGGGCCTCACGGAATTCGCGGGCCTGCGAGATGGGGACCCGCGAGTCGTTGACGCCGTGCACGATGAGCAGCGGTGCAGACAGGTTCTCGACGTGTTCGATCGGGCTGCGATCACGCCAGAGATCGTAATTTTCCTCTGGATCACCCATGTACTTCTCCAGTAATTCCGTCTTGAAATGTGGCATTGCCTCCTCGTACATCAGGTGGAGATCGGTCACGCCGATCCAGGCAATCCCGGCCGAATACAGTTCGGGATACTGAAGCATTTGCATATACGCACTGTAACCACCGTAAGATCCCCCGAAAACAGCGATCCGGTCTTCGTCGACCCAGTCTTTTTCCGCGAGGTTTTTCGCGCCTTCCGCGATGTCGGCCTGTTCTGCACCGCCCCAGTCGCCGACGAGACTGTTCTTGAATTCCCGGCCGCGGCCGGTCGAGCCACGGTAGTTCACCTGGAGGACGCTGTACCCACGACTGGTGAGAAACTGGACGTACTGGTCGAACGCCCGTTGATCCTGGGCCGGTGGACCACCGTGGATCGTTACGACCGCCGGCGAGGGGCGAACGCCCGCATCGTAGAGAAGCGCCTCGATCTCGGTATCATCGTGTGACTCGAACGTAAAGAACTCGGCCTCGACAAACGCGTCGGGGTCGATATCGCCGTATTCGGGTTCGATCAGGGTTTCGGTAGTATCAGTTCGAAGATCGTATGACAGCAATGCGGGCCGCTGGGTTGGCCGCGATTGCCTGACGAGCACGGTGTCCGAATCGAGAACGGCAGCGTCACCGTATTCCGGAACTGAGGCGACCCCGGTCGGGAGGTCGAGTTCCCGACTCCCACCGTCGATATCGTAGACGACAGGGACCACCGCTGCGTCACGCGTTCGCAACGCCACGAACCGCTCACCGTCCGGGAGGAACGAAACAGGTTGTTCGACGTGCTCACCGGTCCCGTACCAGGAAACCTCGTCGCTTTCGAGATCGTAGACGCCACAGCGATCCTTGTCCGACGTGTTGTCACCGATCAGGAGGCGGTCGCCGTCCGGCCCCCAGTCCGCGAGAGTGGCCTCGGCCCCGACTTCGCCGATATCGAGATTTCGCGGGTCCGAACCATCGGCAGCGGAGACGTAGACGTCCGCGTTGTTCAGGTCTTCCGTCTCGTTGGTGACGTAGGCGATCCTGTCGCCGTCCGGACTGAACATCCCACCCGTGACCGCCAGCCGGTAGCTCGTTAGTTGCTCGGTCTCCCCGCGTTCGACATCGTGGCGGTATAGGTTCAACTGGTCACCGGCATCGCTGGCGACTAGCAGCCAGCGGCCATCGTCACTGACGTCGGTGAGGATACACTGCCCGTCGAGTTCGACGATCGGCTCAACGTCTCCGTTCCGATCGATTGCGTAGATGTCGTTTTGCTCGTCACCGGCCTCGTCGTAGTGATAGTAGATCCGTCCGCCGTCCGGCGCCCAGGCGAACGGCCAGCGGGCGTTCCGTGGGACGTCACCCTCGCTGAGTTGTGTCATTTCTCCATTATCAGCGTCGAGGAGGTGGATCTCGTTTCGGCCGGTGCCGTCGTAGTAGACCGCGACTTCGTCGCCGTCGGGGGCAGCGGCGGGGTGGTAGAAACTCGGTAATTTCGCGAAGTCTTCGAGGGGATAGCGCTGTTCGGACATCGTCGCTGTATTTACATCCTCCTCAAATAAGTATTGCCCAGGCATCATTTCAGGCATTGTCGAATTCGTCCCCGCCCTAACGGGGTGCTATCCCCTCGTACTTCCGTAACGATTTCGCAACGACTTTGCGCGCCGCCTGCGGCCCTGCAGATATGAAACTCGCCGGTATGGCCAGTAACCGTGGCCGGAACCTGATGAACGTCGCCGACCGAGCGCCGGGGGGCACCGAGTTCTCCGTCGTCCTTACCAACGAGGAAGACGCACCCGTCCTGGAAAAGGCGGCCGAGCGCGACATCCCGACGGAAGTGGTTCCGAGGGCCGACGACGAATCCCGCCGTGAACACGAGCGCCGCGTCGAGGACGCCCTCGAAGGGTACGACGTCGACCTCGTCTGTCTGGACGGGTACATGCGGATACTCACCGAGGAGTTCGTCGCGACCCAGCCGACGATCCTCAACGTCCACCCCTCGCTGTTGCCCGCCTTCCCCGGGATTGATGCCCACGAACAAGTCCTGGAAGCGGGCGTCAAGCAGACCGGGTGCACCGTCCACGTCGTCGACGAGACCGTCGACGGGGGGCCGATCGTCACCCAGGAGCCGATCCCTGTCTTCGAGGACGACGGCATCGAGGACCTCAAGGAACGCGTCCTCTACGAGGGCGAGTTCAAGGCCTATCCCCGTGCAGTGAAGTGGTTCGCGGAGGATCGGGTGACCGTCGACTACGAGAACGACGTCGTCCACGTCGAGGGCGACGAGGGTGGGGAGTTCCCGGCCCGTCGCGTGACCAGCGAGGACCGCGTCGCCGACCTGCGCTACGGCGAGAACCCGCATCAGAACGCCGCGCTGTATGCCGACACCACCTGCGAGGAGGCCAGCGTCGTTTCGGCTCCCCAGCTCAACGAGGGCGCGAAGGGGATGGGATACAATAACTACAACGACGCCGACGCGGCGCTCAACATCGTCAAGGAGTTCGACGAGCCGGCGTGTGCAGTCATCAAACACACCAACCCCGCGGGCGCGGCAGTCGCCGACTCGATCTCGCAGGCCTATGCCGACGCTCTCTCGACGGACCCCAAGAGCGCCTTCGGCGGTATTGTCGCACTGAATCGCGAGTGTGACGCCGTCACCGCCGAGCAGATCATCGAGTCGTTCAAGGAGGTCGTCGTCGCGCCGGGCTACACCGACGAGGCGCTGGAGACTCTCTTCGAGAAGGACAACCTCCGAGTGCTGGACGTTACCGAACAGTTCGAGGCGTCCGAAACGCTGACGGAAAAAGACCTGGTCGGTGGCCGACTCGTCCAGCAGCGGGATCTGCAGTCGCTCGACCGGGAGGACTTGGAGGTCGTCACAGAGCGCGAGCCGACAGACGAGCAAATCGAGTCAATGCTCTTTGCTTGGCAGACGATCAAGCACGTCAAATCGAATGCGATTCTCTTCGCCAAGGGGACGGAAACTGTCGGAGTCGGCGCGGGTCAGGTCTCCCGCGTGGACGCCGTCGAAATCGCGAAGATGAAAGCCGAAAGCGACGCCGAGGGCAAGGACGCCGACGGTGCGGTCATGGCCTCTGACGCTTTCTTCCCGTTCCCGGACGGGATCGAAGCGGCCGCCGAGGCAGGCATCGAGGCGGTCATCCAGCCCGGTGGATCGGTCAACGACGACGACGTCATCGCGAAGGCCGACGAACTCGGGATGACGATGGTCATGACCGGGACGCGGTGTTTCAGACACGACTGAAGCACAGCTGATCAACCGGGAGTCACAGTTGCCTGGCGATCGACTCGGCCGTCGCCTCACCCACCCCCTCGACGGACTGCAACGCTTCGATAGAGGCCTCCCGGATCGCGTCGACGCTGCCGAAGTGTCGGAGTAGGCGCTTGCGCGTCTCCGGGCCGACACCGGGTACGTCGTCAAGCGCGGTCGACACGTCGTCCCGGAGGGTCTGGTGGTACTGGACGGCAAAGCGATGGGCCTCGTCCCGGACGCGCTGGAGCAGATGCAAGTGTGGAGCGTCGTCGGGCCACTGCTTTACGCCGTCTGGCGTCACCACGAGTTCGTCGGCCTTCGCGAGGGCGACAACGGGGACGTCCCAGCCAGTCTCGGCCAGCGCGTCCCGGGCGGCCCCGAGTTGCCCCTCCCCGCCGTCGATTAACAGGAGGTCCGGGTCGGGGCGGTCGTCCCGGCCCTCGACGGCGCGTTCGGCCCGCCACCGGACCAGCCCCAGCATGTTGGCGTAGTCGTCGTTTCGCTCCTGGAGTTTCTTCCGCCGGTAGTCGGCCTTCTCTGGGGAGCCGTCGACGAAGACGACATCACTGCCGACCACCGACGTGCCCTGCGCGTGGCTCACGTCGAATCCCTCGACCCGCTCGGCACTCTCGATCCCGAGCGCGTCGGCCAGTGCCGCGGTCTCGTCACGATCGCCGCCCTGCCGACGGGCGTTCTTCAGCGCCAGTTCGACCAGCGTCGCCTCTCGGCCCGTGCCCGGCACCCGGACGTCGACGCCCTCGCAATCCAGCCACTCCAGCAGTTCCCCGTCGTCGGGCCGATCCGATAGCAGGAGGGTGTCGGGCAGTTCGCGTTCGGCGTAGTACTGGGCGACGAACGCGCCCAGCACCGCTCCAGCGTGCTCGCCTTCGGGGGCGTCCAGCCAGTGGCGTTCGCGTTCGACCAGGGATCCGTCGGCGCTCTGCAGGCGGGCGACCGTCGCTCGAACACCCTCGATGGCGACGCCGAGAACGTCGACGGTACGCTCGCCCTCGCTGGGGTCCGCGACCGCATCGCTCCCGGTCCCGTGTAACGCCTCCACTGCATCCATCCGGTCCCGAAGGTTCGCAGCGCGTTCGAACTCCCGATCCTGTGCCGCAGCCTCCATTTCCCGGCGGAGCGGATCGGCGACGACACCGGTTTCGCCCTCGAAAAAACGTCGGACGGATTCGCAGTCCCCGCGGTATTCGGCCTCGCTGATCTCGCCGGTGCAAGGAGCAGTACACAGTCCCATGTCGTAATCCAGGCAGGGTCGGTCGCGGTTGCGGTACTTGTGATCGGAGCAGCCGCGCAGACCGTAGGTCTCCCGAACGGCCTTGACGACCGTCTCCAGGCGGTTCTTGTCGGTGAAGGGCCCGTAGACGATCGCGTTCTCGTCGGGATCGCGGGTGATCTCGATCCGCGGGACAGCGTGGTCGGTCAGTTGCACCAACGGATATGACTTGTCGTCTTTCAGGCGGACGTTGTAGCGGGGCTGGTGGCGCTTGATCAGGTTCGCCTCCAGCAGCAGCGCCTGGGTTTCGGTGTCGGTGACGACGGTGTCGACGGCCTCGGACCGCTCGACCATTTTCCGGATGCGCTCGCCTCTGGGGTCGGCATACGACCGCACCCGGTCACGGAGATCGACGGCCTTGCCGACGTACAGCACCGTCGCGTCGTCGCTCTCGCTGGCCAGAAATCGGTAGACACCGGGCTCGCGTGGCAGGTCGGAGGCTCGCTCTCGCACCGCGTCGGCGTCCATCATCCCGCTCTAGTGGCGGCGGTGATTTCAACGTAGCGTCGCGTCTCCCGGCTAGAGGGATTAGCGTAGAAATCCATAGATTCCGCCCGGGAACAGCGATCCGGTCGTCCGATCGGAGTGGGAATTCCGCCGATCGGCGACGCTAATCCCTATACGTCGGCGACGAGTCGGCGTCCATCTCGGCGTCGTCGCCGATCCCGGGGCGGATAGCTGTTTCCAGGCGCTCGGAGATCGTCTCGGCGTCGATCGCGGGAACCGGAAGCCGGAGTGGTTCAGCCTCGCCCGCAATATCGATCACGAGCGATCGTTCCCGGGACCAGAGGTACACGCCTGTCGGAACGATAGCGAACAGCAACAGCAACACGCCGAACAGTTGCATGAGATCGTCGAGGTTGCGGAGGATCGACAGCATGCGCTCGAACAGCCGTAGCACACCACCGATCCCGAGTTGACCCGTTGTCTCCGGGAGCGCGACGCCGGACAGGATATTGTCGATCGGAAGCAGCGTTCCTGCGACGACCAGTACGAGCCCGTATATCGCCGCACGAGCCGCCCACCTGAGGAACGTCGTCTCCCCGCCGGCCTCGAGCGTGACGCCGGTGACGTTCGGCCGGTCGGCCTGCTGGAAGTTCGCGCCCTCGCGCTCGGGCGTGAACGCCAGCACGCGGTGGCTCGTCACGACGACAGTCGCCGTGCTGATATCGATCTGCTCGGCGATCGTCTCGCCGTCGTACAGCAACTCTTCGGTCCGTTCACTCCAGCGCCCCATCGTCACGTGGTAGGGCGCGCCCTCTCAAAACGATAGGGGCCATCGGAGGATACAACCACCCGCCGTTCCAATGGACCGGCATGACCGACACCGTGCGGTGCTGGCTCGTCGAACGGGACTACTACGACGAGGACCTGGTGACGCTGGTGTACGCGACGCCGGACGGAACGCGTCACGTCACACAGCAACTGTCGACGGCGTTGCTGGCGAAGAAACCGCCGACCGCGGCCAAGGACATCGAGCCGGAGCGACTCGAGCCGGTCGGCGACGAGAAGGCCCGATCACGATACGCTACCGAAGCCGATCGGATGGCGGACAGACACGAACCGGACGAGCGAGTGTGATGCAGTATCACTTATTTTCACCGATAGCGGGTTTGGGACGCCCCAAGAGACTATAATTAAGGACTAATACCTCATGACATGGCAGCGGGTCAGTCCGACGAGATCACTGTTCTCTGCGTGGCCGCCGAATCCGATCGGATCGTCGAGGGTCTGGAACGGGTAGACGGTCGGATATCGGTTCGAACGGTCACCGACGCTCGCGCGGCGCTAGACCGTCTCGCTGACTCCGAAATCGACTGTGTAGTCGCCGAGTACGACGAATCCAACGGAACAGGCATCGCGTTTCTCGAGACCGTCCGGGCGGACTACCCAGATCTGCCGTTCGTTCTCGCTACGGATCGGGTCTCCGAGGAAGTGACTCGCGAGGCGATCGACGCCGGGGCGACTGACGTCTTCCAGACCGAAGACGATACCGAGCGCTATCTCCTCCTGTCGAACCGGATCGCGAACGCGGTCCAGCAGTACCGCGCAACTGTCCGGGAGACCAACGCAACGGACCGTCGCCGAACACTCGAACAGGAACTGCGACAGTTCCGGGAGATCGTCGAGCGGAGTCCCAACGCCGTCTACGTCACCGATGTCGACGGGGTCATCGAGTACGTCAATCCCGCTTTCGAGGAGGTAACCGGCTACACCGCGGCGGAGGCGATCGGTCGCACGCCACGGATCCTCACGTCTGGCGAGCACGACGAGCAGTACTACGAGGAGTTCTGGGAGACAATCCTCTCCGGCCGGGAGTGGGACGACGAGATGATCGACGAGCGATCGGACGGCGAGCGTCTCGTTCTGGATCAGTCGATCGCCCCGATCACCGACGAGAACGGTGAACCCCAGCGGTTCGTCTCCGTCGCCCGAAACATCACCCAGATCAAAGCGGATCGGGAAGAACTCGAACGCGCCCGCAAAGAGCTCCGGCGGATAATCGATCTCGTGCCCGACCTCATCTTCGCGAAAAACCGAGCGGGCGAGTACCTCCTCGCGAACGAGGCGACTGCCGACGCCTACGGACTGTCTCCGGAGGAGATCGAAGGGAAACGGGAAGCGGAGATCATTCCCGACATCGAGGACTCAGAGCAGTTCCGAGAAGACGATCTCGAGGTCATCGAATCCGGCGAGCCGAAAGTCATCCCCGAGGAAGAACTGACCACCGCCGACGGCGAGACCCGGATCTATCAGACGACCAAAATACCGTACGAAGTCCCGGGGACTGGCGAGATCGCGGTGCTGGGGTACGGTCGCGACGTGACCGAACTCAAAGAGTACGAGCAGGAACTCGAATCCCAGCGGGACAACCTCGAACTCCTCAACCAGATCGTCCGTCACGACATCCGTAACGATCTCCAGATCGTGTCCGCGTACGCGGAACGACTGGAACAGACCCTGGACAACGAGCGCGGCTACGCCGCGAAGATACTCGAGGCGTCCCGTGATGCCGTCGAAATAACCGAGACCGCACGGGACGTCACTGAGGTCATGCTCAAGTCCGATACCGACCTCACTCCGGTCAATCTCCGGTACGTCCTGGAAGGGGAAATCGACGCCGTACGTTCGAACCACGGACACGCGCTGATCACTGTCGAGGGGTCGGTGCCGAACGTCGAGGTCGTGGCCGACGACATGCTGGAGTCGGTGTTCCGGAACCTCCTGAGCAACGCGATTCAGCACAACGACAAAGCACTCCCGGAGGTGGCCGTGTCAACGAGGGCCGAAGACGATACCGTGCGGGTGGACATCGCGGACAACGGGCCTGGGATCCCGGACGATCGCAAACCGGAGATCTTCGAAGAGGGTGAGTTCGGACTGGATAGTTCGGGTACCGGTCTCGGACTGTATCTGGTCGAGACGTTAACCGATCGATACGGCGGGGACGTGAGCGTCTCGGACAACGATCCAGAGGGTGCCGTGTTCACCGTAACGCTCCGAAGGGCCCGGTGACACGGCGACGGCTCGTAGTGAGCGCACGCAACGGCAGTCACAATCCTCTTGATGACGTGCCTCCAGGGTTGAGATAATGGTTTCGACGCTGACGCTGGTGTTGGCCGGTATCCTCCTCTATACTGTCGTCGCAACGGCGTTGCGCCAGCAAGGGATCCTGCCGGAGTTCGTCCACGTCACCGGCCCGCTGACGACGATTCACACCCAGCGCGGCAAGCGCCTGCTGGATCGGCTGGCCCGCCACGAGCGATTCTGGCGCGCCTGGGGGAATCTCGGCCTCGGGATCGCACTATTGTTGCTGGTCGGGCTCTTTCTGACCGTCCTGCTGTCGGCGTATCAGAATATCCTTCAACCGACGGCCTCGGCGATCCAGGAACCCAAAAACGCTCTAGTCATCCCAGGAGTGAACGACTTCCTCCCGCTGTCGGCCGCGCCGGACATCATCTTCGGGTTACTCGTCGGGCTGGTCGTCCACGAGGGCGGCCACGGGCTTCTCAGTCGGGTCGAGGATATCGAAATCGAATCGATGGGCATCGCACTGTTCACGTTGATCCCGATCGGTGCGTTCGTCGAACCCGACGAGGACGACCGGAGGGACGCGGATCGCGGTGCCCAGAGCCGGATGTTTGCCGCCGGAGTCACCAACAACTTCGCCGTCACCGTCATCGCGTTCGCCCTGTTGTTCGGGCCGGTGACTGGATCGATCGCCGTCGCCAGTGGGGTCGGGGTCGGTGGAACCCTGCCCGATTCCCCCGCCCGGGACGCTGGCCTTGGCAATGGCGATCTGATCACGGCCGTCGACGGCACGCCAGTCGAGGAGAAGGAGGATATCGACGCAATACTGGCCAACAACAGCCAGGGAACGGTCCCGGTGACGACCAACGGCGGGACGACAGTGGACGTAAACCGCTCTGTCTTAGTGACGCGTGCCCTCGCGGACGGACCGCTGAACGTGACCGCAGGCGATACGATCGTCGCCGTCAACGGGACGAACGTCGCCACTGTCAGTGAGTTCACCGACGCGCTGGCGAACCGGTCGGTCGCGACGCTACAGTTATCAGACGGAACGAACGCGACCGGTCCCATCGGGGCCTACGCCAGCGCGATCAGCGAGGGCGGACCCCTCTCTTTAGCGGGCGGACCCGAAGGATCGCCAGTCGTCGTGACTCGTATCGACGGGGTCCGCACGCCCGATTCCGGGACGATGCAGGACGTTCTCGCAGATCTCGATCCCGGCGAGACCGTGACGGTCGAAGCGTACGTCAACGGTTCCCCCGACGATTACGCGGTGACGCTGGGGGAGAACAGCCGGACTGACGGCGCGTTGCTCGGCGTCCTCGCCGTCCAGGCGGGTTATAGCGGAGTGACCGTCAGCGACTTCGGAATCCAGGTCTATCCTGCCGCCTCGTATCTCTCGATCCTTTCCGGTGACGGTCTCCTGAGCGGACTTGGGGAGGGGTCGCTCGCATTCGTCGCCGTTTCGCTGCTGGTGTTACCGTTTGCGGCTGTCGCCGCGCCATCTCTGGGATTCAACTTCGCCGGATTCGTCGGCCCCGTCTCGGAGTTCTACGTCGTGCAGGGGCCGCTAGAACCGCTCGGCAGCGGCGTGTTCCTGCTAGCGAACCTGCTGTTCTGGACCGGCTGGGTCAACTTCAACCTGGGGCTGTTCAACTGCATCCCGGCGTTCCCGCTGGACGGCGGACACCTCCTTCGGACGAGTACGGAGGCGCTCCTCTCGCGGACGCGACTGAACCACCGCCGGCACGTCCAGATGGTGACGATCTCTATCGGACTGATCATGCTGGGTAGTCTGATACTGATGTTGTTCGGGCCACAGTTACTTTCCTGAAGGGCAAGGTTCCTTATTCTCTCGCCCCAAGCGGAGATAATCATGGCTACGGAGCGACGGGACGCGCCCCCGACGGCGGAAGGCTGGTACGCATTGCACGACGTCCGGACGATCGACTGGGCGGCCTGGGCGGAGGCCTCCCAGCGGACCCGCGATCGCGCGATCGAGGAAGGAGTCGAGTTCCTGCAGTCGACGACGGCCGTCGAGGACGCCCCGGAGGGTGCGTCGGCCGTCTTCTCGATGCTCGGCCACAAGGGCGACCTCATGCTCCTGCACCTGCGGCCGAGCGTGGCCGACGTCGACGCGCTAGAACGTCGCTTCGAACGGACTGCGCTGGCGGAGTTCACCGAACAGGAGCGCTCGTTCGTCTCGGTGACCGAAGCGTCGGGCTACTCCGACCGCGGCCGTGAGTTCATCGAGGGCGACCTCGACGACGACTCGGGACTCGCGCGTTACATGCGCTCGCGACTGTACCCCGATATCCCGGAGATGGAACACGTCTGTTTCTATCCGATGGACAAGCGCCGCGATCCCGAGTACAACTGGTACGACCTGCCCTTCGAGGAACGGGCCGAGCACATGGACGCCCACGGCGAGGTCGGTCGGGAATACGCCGGCAAGGTGACGCAGATGATCACCGGCTCGATCGGACTGGACGACTGGGAGTGGGGCGTCACCCTCTACGCCGACGATATGACTGACGTGAAGGATCTGCTGTACGAGATGCGGTTCGATCCCTCTTCCTCGAAGTTCGCGGAGTTCGGACCGTTCTGGGTCGGCCGTCGTTTCGACCCGTCTGATCTAGACGCCTTCCTCGCCGGCGAGCGCCTCTCGACGCCGTGGGACGAGGGCAGCGTTTCCCACGGAACAGAGTTGGATCGCCCCGCAACGCCCGAGGACGCCGTCGAGGGGGATTCGGGCCACCCACACGGAGACGACGACGCTCACGGAGACGACGACGCTCACGGAGACGACGACGCTCACGGAGACGACGACGCTCACGGCGACGACGAAAGCGAACACCCGGACGCCAGCGGCGGTGGCCCACCGACGACTGACACCTGGAGCGACGCTATCGCCGAGGTCGACGACCTCGAAACCCGCCTTGCCCAGGCGGGGCTCCACGAGAGCGAGGACTACGAGCCCGGCAGCTACGGGCTGATATTCGAAACCGAACGGGACGCCGCCGACCTGGCCGAGGAAGTGGACGGACTGGCCTCCAACTTCGATCACTACGACACCCACGTCACGACAGTTGTCCGGGCAAGCCATGGCCGGACGGTGCTGGTGAGCCTCTGGGACAACGCCGATGCTGCCCAAACCGCTTCGGGCTTCCTGACAGATCTGGACGGCATCGACACTGGGTCGCGTGGCTGGCTCGGCGAGAGCGACGACGAGAGCGCATCCGGACCTGCCGGGACTGACGAGGACGACGATATCCGCGCTGAACTCCGGGAACAGGGTATCTACGCCGGTCAGCCCCACGGCGAGGATGTCCACGCGCTCGTGGTGTACTCGACGGCAGACGTCCGGAAGCTGTTCGCCGAAGTCGACGACCTCCGCTCGAACTTCGATCGGTACGATACCCACGTCAAGACCGCCGTCTACGACGACCCGAACGGCGAGACGGCGGCTGTAGTGAGTCTCTGGGAGACCGCCGAGGCCGCCGAGACCGCGAGCGACTTCCTCGGGGATCTCTCCGAAATCGTCCGCCGGGCCGGCGAGGGCGAGGGCTTCGGGACGATGGGCATGTTCTACACTGTCAAGGACGACTACCGCGAGGAGTTCGTCGATACCTTCGAAACGGTCGGCGAGAAACTCGAGACGATGGACGGCCACCGCGAGACGGCGCTGCTGGTCAACGAGGAGGACGACGCCGATATGTTCATCGCCTCGCGCTGGGACAGCAAGGAAGACGCGATGAGCTTTTTCCGCTCGGACGACTTCCGCGAGACCGTCCAGTGGGGCCGGGAAGTGCTGGCGGACACGCCCCGGCACGTCTTCCTGTCCTAGGTGTCGTCTGACCCGGCAATCGCGAACTTTGACATCCTCTTCGCCTTCAGGGCGAGGCTTTCTCCTAGACTTCCCATAACTCCGGATTGAAGGCACTGGGACCACGAGTTCAGGTATGCCGAGCGATTCGAACGACGATCCGATCACCTCCATTCCGACTGCGACCGACGACATCGACGACACGCCGACGATCACCTGCGAACGCTGTGGCCGCAGCTGGGATCTGGGGTACGAACTCGACGAAATGGCCGTCGGTAACCAGGCCGTCCAGCAGTTCGCACTCGATCACCATCGACATACTGGTCACTTCCCAGACGGGATATCGACCTGGCAGGCGAGTTGCCGGCAGTGTCCGGAGACGGTCGAACGACTCGAGGAGACTCCCGCTCGTCGGTGGGCCGAGACCCATGCCCGGCACACTCGTCACACGGTCGCGATCGAACACGCGGACGAGAAGTCAAAACTGATCGAGTGGAACGAGCTTGAAGAAAACTGACGTTCTACTCGTCGGGCACGTCAGGGTCGTCACTCTCGGTTTTGGTCTTGTCTATCTCCTTCTCGCCGAAGTATATCTCCGCGCCGTCCTGAGCGACCTTCTCGGCCAGCACGGCACACTTCACCCGCA